>CBAAAS010000042.1:0-7907 GCA_964658855.1 uncultured Mycobacterium sp. | reverse complement strand
AACCAGCCGTCGAACCGGGCGTCCTTCGATTGGACGGCGCGGTAGCAGCGGTCGAAGTCTTCGTGCACGCTTCGACGTTTACACCCAACCACCGACATAACTGGCGGGAATGCGACATCGTCGTGGGTTGGGCGGCGTTCTCGTCTGCAGTGCCTAACGACCGGACCCGCACGGATCAGGCAAGTGAGGCCAATCGGGTGGGCTGATCGTGGCCGCGAAGCGTGACGCTTTCGCCCAGCGACCAGAGGGCTTGCTCGTCATCGCCCGCCGCGTCGACGGTGTCCGAGGATGCCAGTAGCCGATGTGGATCTTTCTTGGCCAGCTCGCACAGCCGGGCCGCCTCGTTGACCGGCTCACCGATCACGGTGTACTCGAATCTTTCCTTCGCGCCCACGTTCCCGGCTACGGCGTTGCCGGCCGTGACGCCGATGCCGGCCTTGCACTCGGGTACCTCGGTCTCCAGGCGACTGGCGATCGCGCGGGCGGCGCCGAGGGCATGTTCCTCAGGTCGGTCGAGATAATTGGGCGCGCCGAACACCGCCAGCACCGCGTCGCCCTCGAACTTGTTGACCAGTCCCTGGTGCCGATCGACCTCTTCGACGATGACCGCAAAAAAACGGTTGAGCAGCTGGACGACCTCGGCGGCGGGACGGCTGGTCACCAACTGCGTCGAGCCGATGATGTCGACGAAAACCACTCCGACATAACGCTCTTCGCCGCCGAGCTCCGGCTTGTCCCGCTCAGCGGCAAGGGCCACCTCGCGGCCCACATGCCGCCCGAACAAGTCGCGCACGCGCTCACGCTCGCGCAGCCCGTCCACCATCGAGTTGAATCCCCGTTGCAGCTCACCGAGTTCGGTGCCGTCGAACACCACCAGGTCGCCACGCAGGTCTCCTTCTTCGACCCGCCGCAGGGCCGCCCGCACGGCCCGCACCGGCGTTGCCGTCAGCCAGGACAGGATCCACATCAACATGAATCCGAAGATCAACGTCGCGGATGCGATGACGAGCACGGCTACCGCGAGTTGGGCTTTGCTCAAATTGCCGAGCACCAGGCCGCCGAGCACCGCGGTGAGGGCGATGCCGAGGACGGGAACACCGGAGCCCAGCAGCCATACGGTCAGTGTTCGGCCCATGATGCCCGGCGCCAACCGCGTCGGCGCGTGACCGGCCTCGAGAGCTTGAGCGGCCACCGGCCGCAATGCGAATTCCGTGAACAGATACGAGAAGGCGGCCACCAAGATCCCGACGAAGCTGACCGAGAAACCCACGACCGGGATGAACGTGCGGTTGGCCAGCCCATAGAGGGTGGTGTTCAACGCGGTTCCGACTCCCCAGAGCGCCAGCACGCCAAGTCCCACCCACAGCGGGGCTTGGAAGGTGGCGCGTTCGTCGGCGGGCGTGGGCTTGCGTTCCTCTATCGACCACCGCAGGGCGCCGATCAGCCGACGGGTGATGACGAAGGTTCCCAGCGCCAGCGCGATCGCGATGTATGCCGGTATGGCGGCGAACGTCACCCACAACGGTGCGTCGCTGAAGATGCTGGGCTCCGGGAAGGCGATGGTCAGCAGCAACACCGCGACGCCGATACCGATGAGGTTGCTCGCCAGGATGAAGATCGTGATGATCAACTGGATGCGGACGCGCCGGCGTCCCTGGTTTTCCGACGGCCGCCCGAGCAGCCAGGATCCGTAGGCCGGGGTTTCCGACAGCCGACCGCTCTGCTGCGTCACCCGCTCCAGCACTCGCCCTAGCCGTTGCGCGGTAGTTCGCTTAGCCGTCATGGTGGCGTCAGCCTAATTGCATCGGGCTCCGGTGCTTAAGGTGTGTTGCGTGCGCCTCGTCATCGCCCGTTGCACCGTCGATTACGTCGGACGTCTCACCGCCCATCTACCCTCGGCGCGCCGGCTGCTGCTTTTCAAAGCCGACGGCTCGGTGAGCGTGCATGCCGACGACCGCGCCTACAAGCCGCTGAACTGGATGAGCCCGCCGTGCTGGCTCTCCGAGGAGCCCGATGGCAGCGAGGGTGCGGCGCCCGTGTGGGTGGTGCAGAACAAGGCCGGTGAGCAACTGCGCATCACCGTCGAAGACATCGAGCACGACTCCAGCCATGAGCTCGGGGTCGATCCGGGCCTGGTCAAGGATGGCGTCGAAGCCCATCTGCAGGTCTTGCTCGCCGAGCACGTCGAGCTGCTCGGTGCCGGATACACGTTGGTGCGTCGCGAATACATGACGCCGATCGGGCCGGTCGACCTGTTGTGCCGCGACGATCAGGGGCGCTCGGTGGCGGTCGAGATCAAACGCCGCGGCGAAATCGACGGGGTGGAGCAGCTCACCCGCTATCTGGAGTTGCTCAACCGGGATAGCCTGCTGGCGCCGGTGAGTGGGGTCTTTGCGGCACAGCAGATTAAGCCGCAGGCGAAAACTTTAGCCAATGATCGCGGAATACGTTGTCTGACATTGGATTACGACAGAATGCGTGGTATGGACTCCGACGAGTTCCGCTTGTTCTGAGCTGTCTCACTAGAATGCTGACATGGCTCGGCGCCGCAATTCACCGCGTGGGCAGCAACCGCATGCGCCCCTGCCGGCCTTGCGTCGGGTGGAGACCGGTGCCGACGGGCATGACTACGAGGTGCGACCGGTAGCCGCCGCGCGGGCGCTCAAGAGGTATCGCTGCCCGGGCTGCGATCACGAAATTCGTTCGAACACAGCTCATGTGGTGGTGTGGCTGGCCGATTTCGGCGAGGTGGCCGTTGATGACCGACGGCATTGGCACACGCCGTGCTGGGCCAACCGGGCGACGCGTGGGCCGACCCGGAAGTGGAGCTAGTTCTCGGAATCGTCGGTCGGTTCGACCAGTTCGACCAGAACACCGCCGGCGTCCTTGGGGTGGATGAAGTTGATCCGCGAGTTCGCTGTGCCGCGACGGGGTGCGTCGTAGAGCAACCGGATGCCCTGCTCGCGCAGTCGCTCGCTGAGCACGTCCAGGTCGCTGACCCGGTAAGCCAATTGCTGGATGCCGGGACCACGCTTGTCGAGAAACTTCGCGATCGCTGACGAGTCGTTGATCGGAGCCATCAACTGGACCTGCGCACTGCCGACCGCGGCGCCGCGCACCGACAGCATGGCCTCGCGAATGCCCTGATCATCGTTGACCTCTTCGTGCAGGACGATCATGCCGAGATGGTCGTGGTACCACGCGATCGCCACATCGAGGTCGGGGACCGCGATGCCGACATGGTCGACTGCAGTCACCAGAGCGGTGCTGAGTACTCGACGGGTGTCAACTTGATCGGTGGTCATCACGTAACGGTAACCTGGCGGATAAGAATCCGCTTCTCCCGATCTTTTCGATCGGCGGTTGAACCCTGCTGTGGAGGTAGTCATGACGACATCGGTGATCGTTGCTGGCGCACGGACGCCGATCGGCAAGCTGATGGGCTCGCTGAAGGACTTCAGCGCCAGTGATCTGGGCGCCATCGCGATCAAGGGCGCACTGGAAAAGGCGAACGTGCCGGCCTCGCTGGTCGAGTACGTGATCATGGGCCAGGTGCTGACCGCGGGGGCGGGCCAGATGCCGGCTCGGCAATCGGCCGTCGACGCGGGCATCGGCTGGGATGTGCCGGCGCTGACCATCAACAAGATGTGTCTGTCCGGAATCGACGCCATCGCACTGGCTGACCAGCTCATTCGTGCCGGCGAGTTCGACGTGGTGGTGGCCGGCGGCCAGGAGTCCATGACCAAGGCCCCGCACCTGCTGATCGACAGCCGCGCCGGTTACAAGTACGGCGACGTCACCGTCCGTGACCACATGGCTTACGACGGTCTGCACGACGTCTTCACCGACCAGCCGATGGGTGCGCTCACGGAGCAGCGCAACGACGTCGACAAGTTCACCCGCCTCCAGCAGGACGAGTTCGCGGCACGATCACATCAGAAGGCCGCCGCGGCCTGGAAGGACGGTGTTTTCGCCGACGAGGTGGTGCCGGTGAGCATCCCGCAGCGCAAGGGCGATCCGCTGCAGTTCAGCGAGGACGAGGGCATCCGGGCCAACACCACCGCCGAGTCACTGGCCGGTCTCAAGCCGGCATTCCGCAAGGACGGCACCATCACCGCTGGTTCGGCCTCGCAGATCTCCGACGGCGCGGCCGCCGTCGTCGTGATGAACAAGGACAAGGCAATCGAGCTGGGACTGACCTGGCTGGTCGAGATCGGCGCTCACGGTGTGGTGGCCGGTCCGGACTCGACCCTGCAGTCGCAGCCCGCCAACGCGATCAAGAAGGCGGCCGAACGCGAAGGTATCTCCCTCGATCAGCTCGAGGTGGTCGAGATCAACGAGGCGTTCTCGGCGGTGGCGCTGGCCTCTACCCAGGAGCTCGGCATCGACCCCGAGATCGTCAACGTCAACGGTGGCGCCATCGCGGTCGGGCACCCGATCGGCATGTCAGGCGCACGGATCGCCCTGCACGTGGCCCTCGAATTGGCCCGCCGCGGCTCCGGCTACGGCGTTGCTGCACTGTGCGGCGCAGGCGGTCAGGGTGATGCGCTGATCCTGCGCGCCGGGTAGTTACCGGCCAGTACGGTTTGTGGCCGGTGTGACTGGACAGTCGTCCAGAAGTTTGCTGAGCACGTGACGGCGGCAAGCCGTCGGCAATCGATGTGATGTTGCTCATATCGCCGCCCGAACCGGATGAAACGTCGTCGACGGCGCCGTGCCAGACTTGATCATGTGAGCCGTCCACGTCCCCCGGTCGGGCCCGCTTTGGCTGGCGCGTTCGATCTGTCCGCCCTCAAGCAACCCCCTCCGAGTAGCGGCGAGAGTCGCGCGGACGGGCCGGCCTCGTCGTCGGCCGGCGTCGAGGTCAACGAAGCCAACTTCGAAGACGAAGTACTGCTGCGTTCCAACCAGGTGCCGGTGGTCGTGCTGTTGTGGTCACCGCGCAGCGAGGTCTGTCTGCAACTGGCCGACGCCCTGTCCGATCTGGCCGCCACCGACAACGGGAAGTGGGCACTGGCCAGCGTCAACGTCGATGTGTCTCCGCGGGTGGCGCAGATCTTCGGCGTCGAGGTGGTTCCCACGGTCGTGGCGTTGGCCGCCGGGCAGCCGCTGTCCAGCTTCCAAGGCGCTCAGCCGCCGGAGCAGTTGCGCCGGTGGATCGACTCGCTGTTGTCGGCGACCGCGGGAAAGCTCAGCGGTGAGGCGGATGCTGAAGCCGAGCCCGACGAAGTGGACCCGGCTCTCGCGCAGGCCCGCCAGCAACTCGAGGACAACGACCTCGGTGCCGCACTCGACTCCTATCAGGCCATTCTCGACACCGACCCGAACCATCCCGAAGCCAAAGGGGCGGTGCGCCAAATCGTGTTCCTGATGCGGGCGACCGCACACGGACCGGAAGTGGTGGCCGCCGCCGACGCCTCTCCCGACGACATTCAAGCCGGGTTCGCGGCGGCCGACGTGCAGGTCCTCAGCCAGGATGTGGCCGGCGCCTTCGATCGTCTGGTCGCATTGGTGCGTCGGACGTCTGATGACGAGCGGACGTCGGTGCGCACGCGGCTGATCGAGCTGTTCGAGTTGTTCGATCCCGCCGACCCGGAAGTCATCGCGGGGCGGCGAAATCTCGCTAACGCGCTGTACTAGCCGGCCCTTGTCCTAAGGGGTCCCAGCGGGTTCCAGCCATAGCGCTGACATCGGCGGCAATGCCAGCACGGCCGATGCCGGGCGACCGTGCCACGGGTCATCGGTCGCGTCGACCCCACCCAGGTTGCCGATTCCGCTGCCGTTGTAGACGGTGGCATCGGTGTTGAGCACCTCGCGCCACCGCCCAGCGCCGGGCAGGCCGAGCCGGTAACCGCTGTGCTCGGCGCCGGCGAAGTTGAACACACACGCCATCACCGAGCCGTCGCTGCCGTAGCGCAGGAAGCTCAACACGTTGTTGCCGGCGTCGTTGGCGTCGATCCAGGAGTAGCCCTCGGGCTTGATGTCCTGACTCCACAGCGACGACGACGCGCGGTAGATGTGGTTGAGATCGTGCACCAGCCGCGAGATTCCGTTCGAGAAGCTGTTCTCGTCGAGCTGGAACCAGTCCAGGCCGCGCTCCTCCGACCATTCGGCGCGCTGCCCGAAATCCTGGCCCATGAACAACAACTGCTTGCCCGGATGCGCCCATTGGTAGGCCAAGAGGCTGCGCAGCCCGGCGGCCTTGGCGTGATCGTCGCCCGGCATCCGTTCCCACAGCGTGCCCTTGCCGTGCACGACCTCATCGTGGCTGATCGGCAGAACAAAATTTTCGCTGTATGCGTAGATCATCGAGAAGGTGATCGCGTGGTGATGGTAGGTGCGGTAGATCGGGTCGCGGCCGAAGTAGTCGAGCGTGTCGTGCATCCAGCCCATGTTCCACTTCATCGAAAAGCCAAGGCCGCCAACGCTGGTCGGCCTCGTGACACCAGGCCATGAAGTCGACTCCTCGGCGATGGTGACGATGCCGGGCGCAGCCTTGTGGGCGGTGGCATTCATCTCCTGCAGGAACTGGACGGCTTCCAGGTTCTCCCGGCCGCCGTGGATGTTCGGCGTCCAGCCGCCCACCGGGCGTGAGTAGTCCAGGTAGAGCATCGACGCCACAGCGTCCACCCGCAGGCCGTCGATGTGGTACTCCTCGAGCCAGTACAGCGCGTTGGCCACCAGAAAGTTGCGTACCTCGGCCCGACCGAAGTCGAATACGTAAGTGCCCCAGTCGAGTTGCTCACCGCGGCGCGGGTCGGAATGCTCGTAGAGCGGGGTGCCGTCGAAGCGCCCGAGCGCCCAGGCGTCCTTGGGGAAGTGGGCGGGCACCCAGTCGACGATGACGCCGATGCCGGCTTGGTGCAGCGCGTCGACGAGGGCGCGAAACTCCTCAGGGGTGCCGAATCGCGACGACGGCGCGTAGTACGACGTGACCTGGTATCCCCACGATCCGCCGAACGGGTGCTCGGCGACGGGCAGCAGTTCGACGTGGGTAAAACCTTGTGCCACAACGTAGTCCGTCAGCTCACGGGCCAGGTCGCGATACGACAGGCCCGGCCGCCACGAGCCGAGGTGGACTTCGTAGGTGCTCATCGGTTCGAACACCGCATTGCGCGAAGCGCGAGCCGCCATCCAGGAGTCATCCGTCCAGCGGTAGTCGCTGACATTCACCCGCGAGGCGGTCTGCGGCGGTACCTCTGTCGCGAACGCCATCGGGTCGGCGCGGTCGATGACCGACCCGTCGGCGCCGTGCACCCGGAACTTGTACAAGCCGTCGCGGGGGAATTCGGGCCAGAACAACTCCCACACACCCGACGAGCCGAGTACCCGCATCGGTGCTTCGTTGCCGGCCCAGCTATTGAACTCGCCGATCAGACTGACGCCGTTGGCGTTCGGGGCCCATACCGCGAAAGCCACCCCGTCCACCGTTCCATCGGCGGTGGTGAACGAACGGGGGTGGGCGCCAAGCACGTCCCACAGTCGTTCGTGGCGTCCCTCGTTGAACAAATGCAGGTCGACTTCGCCCAGCGTCGGCAGGAATCGGTAGGCGTCGGCGACCGTGTGTGGTTCGCCGTTTTCGTAGCGTACTTCGAGGCGGTAGTCGATCAGGTTGACGAACGGCAGCGCCACGGCGAACAAGCCGGAGTCAATGTGCTGCAACGGGAATCGGTCGTCGCCGACAAGTGCGACCACCTCGGCGGCGTGCGGGCGGAAGGCCCGGATGACGGTGTGGTCCCCGTATTCGTGGGCGCCCAGGGTGCCGTGCGGATTGTGGTGTTCGCCGCCTACCAGGCGCGCGAGGTCACTGGGATCGGGAGCCAAGCGGGCTCGGGAGACTTCTTCGGTGGATTTCATTGCGGCGTTACCTCCGGCACAGCAGCGGGATTCGTGCTTCGGACGGTATG
>CBAAAS010000041.1:0-11238 GCA_964658855.1 uncultured Mycobacterium sp. | reverse complement strand
GAACGGCGGGAATCCGATGTGCTCGCGGAGTTCAGCCGGTACTGCCGACCAGTCATAGGTAAGCGTGACATCGGCTTCAGACGGTCCGGCGTCACGGATGTCATAGCGCCAGATCCAGCCGCCGAAAGACAGGTTCCCGTCCCCCGCGGCGTCCTGGCCGGGCTGCCAGGCGATGGCGTGCGGGCGGTCGAACGCGACCACTTTGTTGGCCATCTCGTAGTTCTTCACGGGGTGGTTGTCGTGGTACATCGCGATCCGGAAGATCTGGCCGGTATGCGTCAGAGACTCGCCGTCCAGGGACTCCCGTACCCAGCCGGTCCCGTCGATGGCCTGATGGGTCGCAGGGTCGGCCAACACCCCGAACACTGCTTCGGCCGGTGCGGGAATCGTGATCGTGGCGATGGTGGTGTCGTTGGTCATGTCGATGCAGACTGCGCCAGGCCCGAAAAATCGTCGCCACTGCCCTTGTGAGAGTTGATAACAAAAAGTAATGTCACTTTCAGTTTTGCCATCCCGGATGCCGCCGCAACCCTGGAGCCGCTATGGAATCCTTCGTTCACCTGCGCAAAGGTAAGACACCGCGCCGCCTGCACGCCGATCTCGACGGGCTGAAGGACGATGAATTGGGTCGCGGTGGCTTCACCGGCCGCACTTCGAATCTGTACCGCCGCCACGACCCCACCGCTTACCGGTCCGACGGTCCGCTGCGCCCGATCGACGTGCTGTCCAGCGAACTCAAGCCCAGTGACGCAACCGACGCCGACGGCGGGCCGCTGCTGATGTTTGCCAACCCTGACTGCCGAATCTCGCTGTCCCGTCGCGAGCAGCCGATGCCGTATTTCGCCCGACACATCGACGGCGACCTGCTGTGCTTCGTGCACCAGGGAGCCGGTCTGCTGGAGACCGAGTTCGGGCCGCTGCGCTACCGCGCCGGCGACTGGGCGTACCTGCCGAAAGCGTGCACGTGGCGCCAGGTGCCCGACGCCCAGACGACGTTGCTGATGATCGAAGCCAGCGACGAGTTCCGGGTTCCGCCACCCGGCGCGCTGGGCCGCCACTTCCCGTTCGACCCCTCGCAGGCCGTCATTCCCGATCCCGAGCCGATCGACGATGACGATGGCCGCAACGAGTACCGGGTCCGGCTGATCCACGATGGCGGCCCGACAACGCTGTTCTACCAACATAATCCGATCGACGTCGAAGGGTGGCGCGGTGACAACTTCGCGTTCACCTTCAATATCGCCGACTACAACGTGGTGACCTCCGACAGCGTCCATCTGCCCCCGACAGTGCACCTGTTCATGCAAGCCACCGGGGTGTACGTGATGAATTTTCTGCCCAAGCCCGCCGAAGGCGTGCCGGGCACTGAGCGCACACCGTGGTATCACCGCAACGTCGACTACGACGAGGTCGCCTTCTTCCACGGCGGCTCGCTCTACGGCATTCCGATGCCACCCGGCCTCATTTCCCATGCACCGCAAGGCTTTCACCACGGCGCGCCGGAGAAGGCGCGCGAACGGGCCCGCCGCAAGTTCGACGAGCATTCTCGCGTCGACTGGCAGGTCATCGCCGTTGACACCCGTCGCCGGCTCACCCCGTCAGCCGAGGTGCTGGCGCACGACCTAGGACAGCACTGATGACCACGGCTATAAAGCACGACTATGAGCGGATCCCGTATCTGGTTGCCTTCCAGAACAATTCCGGGGTCCGCGATGTCTACGGCGGGCTGGCCGAAATCACCGTGCTGGAGAGCTATCTGCTCAAGCCGAAAGACGAGCCGTCGGACACCGTGCTGGTGTTCATGCACCCGATCGGCGGCGGCGCCTATCTGCCGATGATCAACGCGCTGGCGCGGGCCGGTCATCACGTCATCTACTGCAACAGCCGATTCCGCGGCACCGATTCGGCGTTGCTGATGGAGAAGGTGATCGAGGATCTCGGCGCCGCCATCAAGGATGCCAAGGAGCGCCTCGGCTACCGCAAAGTGGTGCTCGCGGGTTGGAGCGGCGGGGGTTCGCTGTCGGTGTTCTATCAGCAGCAGGCCCAGCATGCGACCGTCACCTCGAGCCCGTCGGGCGATGGGCCCGACCTCACCACACTCGATCTGCCCGCCGCCGACGGAATCATGTTGCTGGCCGCGCACATCAGCCGGCACGGGACACTGACCGAATGGCTCGACGGCTCGATTCTCGACGAATCCGATCCGACCAAACGGGACCCGGAGTTGGACCTTTACAACCCAGACAACCCGAATCAGCCGCCCTACAGCGACGAGTTCCTGGCTCGTTACCGGCAAGCCCAGATCGACCGCAATCGCCGAATCACCGCCTGGGTCAAGGACAAACTGGCCGAACTGAGAGCCGGCGGTCGCGCAGACGATGAGTTCGGCTTCATCGTGCACGGCACCATGGCCGACCCGCGGTGGCTCGACCCGGCCGTCGATCCCAACGAACGGGTTCCGGGAACGTGTTATTTGGGCGATCCTCAAGTGGTGAACATGAGCCCGGTGGGCCTTGCGCGGTTCTCCACGCTGCGCAGTTGGTTATCGCAGTGGAGCTACGACGACGCCCACGGCGACGGGGTGGCCTGTGGGCGCGACATCGCGGTGCCGGCACTGGTCATCGGGAACCTCGCCGATGACGCCTGCACGCCCGAGCACACCCGCCGTCTTTTCGAGGCGATCGGTCATCCTGACAAGGAGATGCACGAAATCCACGGCGCCACGCACTACTACGCCGGTCCCGATCAGCGCGATAAATTGCGTGAGGCCGTCACCGTGGTCACCGATTGGCTGGAACGGCATGACTTCACGGGGACTGCGTGACCAGCGCCGCCGGTGCGCTGGATGGCATCCGAGTGCTGGAGCTGGGCACCCTGATCGCGGGGCCCTTCGCCGGACGACTACTCGGCGACATGGGCGCCGATGTCATCAAGGTCGAGCCACCGGGCGCTCCGGACCCGCTGCGCACCTGGGGTCAGGCGGAGGTCGACGGGCACCACGTGTTCTGGACCATCCACGCCCGCAACAAGCGCGCCGTCACCCTTGACCTGCGTCAGCCCCGCGGCCGCGAGTTGTTCCTCGATCTGATCGAGAAGTCCGACATCGTCGTAGAGAACTTCCGTCCGGGCACGCTGGAAAAGTGGAACCTCGGTTACGGCGTTCTCAGCGAACGCAATTCGGGGATCATCCTGGTCCGGGTGTCGGGCTACGGGCAGACCGGGCCCGACGCCCACAAGCCCGGTTACGCGTCGGTGGCCGAGGCGTCCAGCGGTCTGCGTCACCTCAACGGGTTCCCGGGTGGGCCGCCACCGCGGCTGGCCCTGTCGCTGGGCGACAGCCTGGCCGGGATGTTCGGCGCCCAAGGGGCGCTGGCGGCGCTGTATCGGCGCAGCATCACCGGACAAGGTCAGGTCGTCGACGTGGCACTCACCGAATCATGCTTGGCAGTGCAGGAATCCACCATTCCGGATTACGACGCCGGCGGCGTGGTACGGGGCCCGTCCGGCACCCGCCTGGAAGGAATTGCGCCGTCGAACATCTACCAAAGCGCCGACGGCACGTGGGTGGTGATTGCGGCCAATCAGGACACCGTGTTCGCCCGGCTGTGCTCGGCGATGGGACGCGCGGAGCTGACGACCGATGAGCGCTTCGTCAATCACGGTGCCCGCGGGCGCAACCAGGACGAACTCGACACGATAATCGGCGCGTGGGCGGCCGAACGTGAACCCGGTGACATCATCGAGATCCTCAGCGCCGCAGGCGTGATCGCCGGCCCGATCAACACCGTCGCCGAGGTCGTGAACGATCCGCAGCTGCGGGCGCGCGGCATGCTGGTCGAGCACCACGACGAACGGCTGGGCCGGCCGGTGCTCGGGCCGGGCATCGCACCGGTGCTGTCGGAATCCCCGGGCAGTGTGCGCAACGCCGGCTCGGCGCGTCCGGGTCAGCACAACGACGACGTCTACCTCGAACTACTCGGCAGGAGCGCGGAAGAGCTGGAGCAGTTGCGGGCTGAGGGGGTGGTATGACACACGTCGACATTCGCGAGGTGTCGTTGCGCGACGGGTTGCAGATCGAGAAGCCAATCCCGTTGTCGGCCAAGCTGGAACTGCTGGCAGCCGTGGCGGCCACCGGGGTGCGCGAGGTCGAGGCGACCGCGTTCGTGTCTTCTTCAAAGGTGCCGTCGATGGCCGATGCCGCCGAGCTGGCCGCCGAGCTGCATCAGTACCCCGACATCGATTTCTCCGCTCTGGTCGCCAGCCCGGGCGGCGCCAAGCGGGCTGTCGCCGCGGGCCTGCGTTCGATTGAATACGTGGTGGCGGCAAGCGATCCATTCAGTCAGGCCAACGTTGGACGCAGCAGCGCCGAAGCCACCGAACAGATCAGCGAGATCGTCGCGATCGCGCACGGCAGCGATGTCAGCGTCGAGGTCATTGTTGCGGTCGCATGGGACTGCCCCTTCGACGGACCTACCCCGCCGCAGCGCGTGCTCGACATCGCTTCGGCCGCGCGTGATCACGGCGCCGACCGGTTCTGCATCGCCGACACCATCGGCACCACCACGCCGGGACGGGTGCGCTCGCTGATCGCGCAACTGCGTCCGGTGATCGGCGACCTGCCGCTGGGCGGGCACTTCCACAACACCCGCGGCGCCGGGCTGGCCAGCGCGTATGCCGCGGTCGAGGCGGGCGTGACCCGGCTGGACGCCTCGGTCGGCGGACTCGGCGGCTGCCCGTTCGCACCTGGCGCCACCGGCAACATCGCCACCGAGGACCTGGTCTACCTGCTGCGCGACAGCGACATCGACGTCGACATCGACTTGCAGTCCGCGATCGCCGCAGCCGGTGTCGCGAAATCGGTTGTCGGCCATGATTTGCCGAGCGCCCTGTTGCGCGCCGGTGACAGGATCGCACGCTGATGCCAAGCGAGGTCGTGACTACGAAGGGCCGCCAGACCCGGGCGGCCATCGAGCAGGCGGCCCGCAAACTGTTCGCGGAGCGCGGCTTTCACGGCACCACCCTGGCCGACATCACCTCCGCTGCCGGCAAGTCCGCCGCAGTGTTCTATCGGTACTTCGACGACAAAGAAGATCTGCTTGCCGTGCTTGCGGAATCGTTTCTGCACGAAGTTCTGACGCCGTCCGGGCTGAGCCTGCACCTGCCGGACTCCCCCGACGACGATGCGTTCTTCACCTCGGTGGTCACCGGCTACTGGAACATGTTCAAGCAGAACATCGGCATCATGATCGCGGTCGCACAACTGGCCACCACCCAGCAACGGTTCGCCGACGTGCAGAACGAGTTCCGGCGATTCGGTATGGACATCGTCGCGGCCTCGGTGCGACACGTGCAGCAACACGGTTACGCGTCCGAGTTGAATCCCGAACACATCGCGGCAGCGATCGCCCTGCTGTTCGAAAACTTCACCACGGTGTTTGTCGGTCGCTCCGGTCTGGGCATGCAGATTAGCGACGAGGATGCCATCGCGACCCTCGCGACGGTGTGGAAGAAAACCCTGTACGGCGAACTTACGACCTAGGAGAAATCGCTGTGGATTTCGCGTTGCCCGAACATCTTCCGGGACTGCTCGCCGACATGGATGCGTTCATCGACAGCGATATCGCGCCATTGCAGGCGGAGAACATGCAGTTCTTCGACCAGCGCCGAGAACACGCCCGCACCGATTGGGACAACGACGGAATCCCCACCCGGGAGTGGGAGGACCTGCTCGCCGAGATGCGCCGACGTGCCGACAAGGCCGGCTGGCTGCGCTATGGCCTGCCCGGGTCGCTCGGCGGCCGCGACGGCAGCAATATCGACATGGCGGTCATTCGGGAATATCTGGCACACAAGGGTCTTGGCCTGCACAACGATCTGCAGAATGAGTCCTCGATCGTCGGCAACTTCCCGCAGGTCATCATGATGGAGCGGTTCGGCTCCGACGAGCAGCGCGCCGAATTTTCCGAGGCAATGATCACCGGCGAACGTTCGATGGCCTTCGGGCTGACCGAACCGCTGCACGGCTCCGACGCCACCTGGCTGGAAACCAGCGGCAAGCGCGACGGTGACAACTGGATTATCAATGGCTCCAAGCGATTCAACACCGGCGTCCACCGGGCCACGCATGACTTGATCTTCGCCCGTACCTCGGGCGAGCCGGGTCAGGCTCAGGGCATCACCGCTTTTCTGGTTCCCACCGACACGCCAGGCTTCCACGTCCCCTATTACTGGTGGACGTTCAACATGCCCACCGATCACGGCGAGGTCGAGTTGACCGATGTGCGGGTGCCCGCCGATGCGGTGCTCGGCGAGGTGGACCACGGGCTGGAGGTCGCGCAGACCTTCCTGCATGAGAACCGCATCCGTCAGGCGGCCAGCAGCCTCGGTGCGGCGCAGTACTGTATCGATCGCGCCGCCGAATATGCCGGCACGCGTGAGGTTTTCGGCAAGCCGCTGTCATCCAACCAGGCCGTTCAGTGGCCGCTGGCAGAGCTGCAGACCGAGGCGCAGATGGTCCGCCTGTTGGTGCAGTACGCAGCGTGGCACCTCGACCGCGACCATCACATGGAAGTGTCGGACAAGGTGTCGATGGCCAACTATCGCGCCAACCGGTTGGTGTGCGACGCCGCCGACCGAGCGATGCAGATCTTCGGCGGTCTGGGCTACAGCCGCCACGAGCCGTTCGAGCACATCTACCGCCACCACCGCCGCTACCGGATCACCGAGGGCGCTGAGGAGATTCAGATCCGCCGGGTAGCCCAGCGGCTGTTCAAGTTCGGCCGCAAGTGAGCGACGCCGAAACGCTGGCGCCCAAACTCGCCGGGGTGTTGGAACCGGCGCTCGGCTCGGGCATCGCCGTCGAGAATCTGCAGAAGTTGACCGGCGGTGCCAGCAGAACCACCTGGGCGTTCGACGCCGTCACGGGCGCCCAACGGCGGTCACTGATCCTTCGCACCGGCCCACCCGACGAGGCGCACGCCGGCATGGAACTCGAAGCCCTCGCCCAACGCGCGGCGGCCGCCGCCGGCGCACCGGTCCCCCACATCATCGTCGCCGACGATTCTATTGCCGCACTGGGCAATCCGTTTCTGATCTGCGACGCGATCGGCGGCGAGACCATTGTCCGTCGCATCCAGCGTCAGCTGGACCAAAGCGGAGGGACCGCCGGCCGGAACCGACTGCTGGGCCAGTGCGCCGAAGCGCTGGCCGCGATCCATCGAGCCGACACCAACCTGCCCGGGGTGAGCCACGAGGATCAGCTGGCGGAATGGCGCGAGCAGCTCGACATCATGGGTGACACCACGGCCACGTTCGAGTGGGCGTTCCGGTGGCTGGCCGACAATCGGCCGGTTCCGTCGCCGCCGCGTCTGGTGCACGGCGACTTTCGGATGGGCAACCTGATCGTCGACGGATCCGAGTTGGCGGCCGTGCTCGATTGGGAGCTGGTACACGTCGGTGAGGTCTATGAAGACCTGGCCTGGTTCTGCATCCGCGCCTGGCGGTTCGGCGCGCCAATCGATCTCGCGGCCGGCGGCCTGGGCAGCATCGAAGATTTTCTTCACGGTTACGAAAATGCCGGCGGCGCCACGGTCGATCGGGCGGCGTTTCACTGGTGGTTGGTGCAGGCGACGCTGCGTTGGGGTGTCATCTGCCGCTACCAGGCCGAACGCCACCTGAGCGGACAGGTTCGCTCGGTGGAGCTCGCGACGATAGGTCGCCGGGTCTGCGAGACGGAATGGGACTTGCTGAACTTGCTCGATAAGGCGGTCACGCATGCCGGTTGAGAGCCTAGGATTTCGCTGTGGTTACTCCTGATCAGGCAATTGAAGCAATTCGCGAAACCGGCGGGGCGCAACCCGGCAGCCGGGCGCTGCACGCCAAGGGAAAGCTTTACCGCGGCACCTTCACCGCGACTCCCGAGGCGGCCGCGCTCTCGCGCGCGGCGCATCTCGGCGGGGCAACGGTGCCGGCGCTGATCCGATTCTCCAGCGGCTCAGGCAATCCGCGACAGCCCGACAACGTCCCCGGCGTCCGCGGGCTGGCGGTGAAGTTGACCCTTCCCGACGGGTCGACGACGGACGTGTCCACCCAGACCGCGAAGCTTTTCCCGGCCAGCACCCCCGACGGCTTCGTCTCGCTGCTGCGAGCCATGCGTCCCGGCCCCACTGCTCCGCTGCGGCTCATCGGCTACATCGCCACCCATCCGCGATTCCTGTCCGCGCTGCCGGTCGTCAAGGAAGCGAACAAAGTGCCCGCCAGCTACGGCACCATCGCCTATCACGGCCTGCACGCATTCCGCTGGGTTGCCGCCGACGGCAGCGCCCGATTCGTGCGCTATCACTTGCAGCCCGCCGCCGGCGAGGACATTCTGCTGCCGGACGTCGCGAAAGCCAAGGACGCCGACTTCTTGACCCACGAACTCGACGAACGCCTTGCGTCCCAACCGGTTCGGTTCGATTACCAGGTCCAGATCGGGGCACCCGGCGACTCGACCGTCGATCCGTCCAAACCCTGGCACGGTGATCAGACCGTCAACGTCGGCACCGTCGAGATCACCGGCGTCGATACCGAACGCGAGCACGGCGGCGACATCGTTGTGTTCGACCCGATGCGCGTCACCGACGGCATCGAGCCTTCCGACGACCCGGTGCTGCGATTCCGCACGCTCGCCTACTCGGCTTCGGTGAAGCTGCGCTCCGGTGTCGACCGGGGGCCCGAAGCGCCCGCGACCTGATGACGTCCGGGCACGGTCGCCCTACCGCGGCGGAACTCATCGCCGCGGTAGCCGAGTTCCTCGAGACCGATGTCCGCGAGTCAACCTCGGGTCAGGTCAACTTCCATTCCCGGGTCGCGGCCAATGCCTTGCGCATGGTCGAGCGAGAGCTGCTGGCCGCTGCAACCGACGGCGTCGCCGACGCTCTGGCCCGGGTTGAATATGAAGACGAGGCGACGCTGGCTGCGGCTATCCGGGCCGGCGAGCTGGACGGGGGTACCGATCGCGCGCAGGTGGCGTTGCGGGCGCTCGTCGGACGACGACTGGCCGCCGCCCACCCCGGCTACCAGGACGAATAGGGAGGCACATGATGCCCGCTGCCGAGGCTGTGGTCGACCTGGCCGATGAATTGTTCGCGGCGATCGTTCGAGGCGATGAAGCGTTCCTGGAGCAGATGTTCGACGACGACATCGCGGTGTGGCGGGTCGGCTCCCGTCGCGACGACGACAAAGTTCGGGCTCTGAGGGTTCTGCACTGGTTCATCGACGTCACCGCCGAGCGCAGCTACGAGATTCTCGACCGGCAGCAATTTCCCGACGGTTTCGTCCAGCAGCACATCCTGCACGCCACCGGTCGCAGCGGCGGATTGATCGCGCTGCGGGTCTGCATCGTGATCAAGGTGGGTGGCGACAACCTGATCACCCGCATCGACGAGTACTTCGACCCGGCGCAACTCGCGCCATTGATGAGCTAGGAGCTCCGCATGCCCAACGTCAACACCCTGCTGAACGATCCGGACACCGTCGGCGTGTGGAGCCTGGATCCCGAACGTTCGACCGTCGGCTTCAGCATCAGGAACTTCTGGGGCCTGATCCATGTCAAAGGGCGGTTCACCGACGTCAACGCCGACGGCCAAATCACCGCCAAGGGCGCCATCTTCGGCCGTCTCGACATCCAGGTGGCATCGCTGCACACCGGCATCGGCAAACGCGACGAGCACCTGCGATCGGCCGACTTCTTCGACGCCGAGCGCTATCCGGCGATCAGTGTGGAGGTAACCGGCATCGACCCCAGCGCCGGTGACGGCGCGAATCTGCAGGCCACCGTCAGCATCAAAGGGGTCTCCGCGCCCGTGCCGCTGCCGGTCCAGGTCAGCACACTCGACGACGGCGCCGTGCGGGTGCGGACGAACGCCGAGATCGACCGGACCCAATTCGGTGTGGACGCCAATCCGCTGGGCATGATTGCGAAGACGGCAAAGATCGTGGCCGACGCGTACTTCGTGCGGACGCCGCAGTAACCATCGCCGGGCAGTACGATCTGGACCGTGTCTGCCACCAGCCCCTTGCGGATCCTCGTGTACAGCGACAACCCCAACACCCGACAGGCCGTCATGCTGGCGCTGGGCAAACGAGTCCATCCGGACCTGCCCGAGCTGAGTTACATCGAGGTCGCGACCGGACCGGTCGTGGTCCAGCAGCTGGACGCGGGCGGCATCGATCTGGCGATCTTGGACGGCGAGGCGACTCCCGAAGGCGGCATGGGACTGGCCAAACAGCTCAAAGATGAAATCGACGACGGGCCGCCGATCGTGGTGCTGACCGGTCGCCGCGACGACGCCTGGCTCGCCGCCTGGTCGCGCGCCGAGGGTGCGGTGCCCCACCCGATCGACCCGATCAGGCTGAGCCGAACCGTGCTCGAGTTGCTGCGAACCCCCGTTCAGTAGCCGTCTGACCTGCCCCGGACCAGCTCCCGGCCGATGCCCTGAGAGGGTCTGATCAGGTCTCCATATCTGGCTGACTGACGGGCCAGATCTTCTCCTGCACTTGGTAGTTCGCGACCTTCGCTCAAGCGGCTAGATGCCGCCTGTCTCGTGATGTTCATCGTTCGTCAAGCTGTGGTTGAGGTCACATCTAACCTGCTGAGCGCGGGACTGCACAGGGTCGCTAGGCTGTGGTTGCGCTCACAGTCCAGCCCATAGACCAGAGTGAGGAAGCGTCGTCGCGGGATGAATCTCTACCTACCAATTCTCGTACTCGGAGGGATCGCCGCAGCGTTCGCGCTGGGCTCGGTCGCTATCGCCCAAGTCACCGGTCCGTCCCGCTTCAACCGGGCGAAGCTCGAGGCCTACGAATGTGGGATCGAGCCCAGCGACCAGCCGGCCAACGCGCCGCATGCCGGTAGTGGCCAGCGCTTCCCGGTGAAGTACTACCTGACCGCGATGCTGTTCATCGTCTTCGACATCGAAATCGTGTTCCTGTACCCGTGGGCGGTCAGCTACGACCAGCTGGGGGTGTTCGCGCTGATCGAGATGGTGATCTTCATGCTGACCGTCTTCGTGGCCTACGCATACGTGTGGCGCCGCGGCGGACTGACTTGGGATTGAGGTAAATCGTGGGCATTGAAGAGAAACTACCGAGCGGCTTCTTGCTGACCACCGTCGAACAACTGGCGGGATACTTTCGCAAGAGCTCGCTGTGGCCGGCCACCTTCGGGCTGGCCTGCTGCGCGATCGAGATGATGGC
>CBAAAS010000040.1:0-11305 GCA_964658855.1 uncultured Mycobacterium sp. | reverse complement strand
ACTACACCCTGGACCTGGCCGGTATCGCTGGTCTGATCATCGGTATCGGTACGACGGCGGACTCGTTCGTGGTGTTCTTCGAGCGCATCAAAGACGAGATACGCGAAGGCAAATCGTTCCGGTCGGCGATCCCGCGAGGCTGGCGACGGGCCCGTAAGACAATCCTGTCGGGTAACGCCGTCACTTTCCTGGCCGCCGCCGTGCTGTACGTCCTGGCGATCGGTCAGGTCAAGGGGTTCGCCTTCACGCTGGGGCTCACCACCGCACTCGACACGGTCGTGGTGTTCCTGGTGACCTGGCCCCTGGTCTACCTGGCCGGTAACTCCAAGACGCTGGCGAAGCCGGCCTACAACGGTCTGGGAGCGGTCCAGCAGGTCGCGCGGGAGCGGCGTGCCGCGACCACCGGGGCCGCCACGACGGGACGGGGGTAGCGAGATGGCGTCAAAAGCGGACACGACCGGCGCTGACAGCACGACTGCCGTCGAACTCGGCAAGGACTCAAGCGCCGTGCCGCAGCACAGCTTCTTGTCCCGGCTCTACACCGGGACCGGTGCCTTCGAGGTGGTTGGACGGCGCCGGCTCTGGTACGCCGTCAGCGGGGTAATCGTCGCCATCGCGATCCTCAGCATTCTGTTGCGCGGGTTCACTTTTGGTATTGACTTCAAGGGCGGCACCACAGTGTCGTTCCCGCGCGGTACCGCGACCGTCAGCCAGGTCGAGGACGTGTTCCGCCAGGCGCTGGGTCACAACCCGGAATCCGTGGTGATCGTCGGTAGCGGCTCGTCGGCAACCGTGCAGATCCGGACGGAGACGCTGCCCAACGACAAGACCGAGAAGCTGCGCAACGCGCTGTTCGACAAGTACCACCCCAAGGGCGCCGACGGTCAGCCCAGCAAGCTGGCCATCTCGGATTCGGCGGTGTCCTCGACGTGGGGCGGGCAGATCACCAAGAAGGCTGTCATCGCCTTGGTGGTGTTCCTGGCGCTGGTCAGCCTCTACATCACCGTCCGCTACGAGCGTTTCATGGCGGTTTCGGCGCTGACCACGATGGTTTTCGACCTGACGGTCACCGCCGGCATCTATTCGCTGGTGGGCTTCGAAGTCACCCCGGCCACCGTCATCGGTCTGTTGACGATTCTGGGATTCTCGCTGTACGACACCGTGATCGTGTTCGACAAGGTCGAAGAGAACACCCACGGTTTCCAGCACACGACTCGGCGAACTTTCGCCGAGGAGGCCAACCTCGCGATCAACCAGACGTTCATGCGGTCGATCAACACCAGCCTGATCTCGACGTTACCGGTGCTGGCTTTGATGGTGGTGGCCGTGTGGCTGCTGGGTGTCGGCACACTCAAGGACCTGGCGCTGGTGCAGTTGGTCGGCATCATCGTCGGCACCTACTCGTCGATTTTCTTCGCCACTCCGCTACTGGTCACGCTGCGCGAGCGCACCGAACTGGTGCAGACCCACACCCGCCGGGTCCTCCGGCGACGCGGGCCGGCCGACGCAAAGGCGCGTACCGAGCCAGGCGACGACGAGCCCACTGAGTCGTCGGCACCGGCGCGGGCATCCTTGGTCAACACCGGTGAACCGGCGCCCAGCAAGCCGGTTCCGGGCGCTCGGCCGGTGCGTCAGTCCGCCGGCCGCCACGCGCGTCCGACCGGCAAGCAGAACAAACGCTAGCCCGATGATTGCCTGGCGTCGGCGTATGGCCGCCGGCTGTTTGGTGGTCACGCTTGCCGCAGCCGCGCCGGGTGTTCTGACGGCGTGCTCCGGAAGCGCGGCAGGGCAGGTCGATTATGTCGTCGACGGCGCGCTGGACACCTACAACACCAACACAGTCAGCGGCGCGGCCTCCGCGGGAGCGCAGGCCTTCGCCCGCACGCTCACCGGATTCGGCTACCACGGCCCGGACGGGCAGGTCGTTGCCGACCACGACTTCGGTGCGATCTCGCTGGTCGGCGGTTCGCCGTTGGTGCTGGATTACCAGATCGCCGACAACGCGGTCTACTCCGACGGCAAGCCGGTCACCTGCGACGACCTGGTGTTGACCTGGGCGGCCCAGTCGGGCCGCTTCCCCGGCTTCGACGCGGGCAGCCAGGCGGGCTACGTCGATGTCACGTCGATCGATTGCCAACCGGGGCAGAAGAAAGCGCGGGTGTCGTTCGCTCCCGACCGCAACATCGTCGACTACAACCAGCTCTTCACCGCGACCTCGATCATGCCGTCGCATGTCATCGCCGACGAACTCGGCGTCGACGTCACCGGCGCGTTGCTGGGCAACAACGGGCCGGTCATTGCGCGCATCGCGCAGCTGTGGAACACCACCTGGAACCTCAAGCCGGGCACCGACTCGGGCATCGTCGCCAAGCACTTTCCGTCGACCGGGCCGTACAAGATCGAATCGGTATTAGACGGTGGCGCAGTGGTCCTCGTCGCCAACGACAAATGGTGGGGCGCCAAGCCGATGACCAAGCGGGTCACGGTCTGGCCGCAGAAAGCCGACATCCAGGACCGGGTGAACGCCAAGAGCGCCGATGTCGTCGACGTGGCGGCAGGCTCTTCGGGCGCGCTGGCCACACCTGACACCTACCGCCGCACCGACGCAGCGGCCGACGGGATCGAGCAGCTGATCTTCGCGCCGAGCGGACCGCTCGCCGATATCGCGGCCCGCCGTGCGGTCGCGTTGTGCACCCCGCGCGACGTGATTGCTCGAGATGCCGCGGCACCGATCTCCAACGCGCGGCTTCACGGGGCCGCCGAGGACGCCATCGGTCAGGCCGAAAATGTGCCTGAGGCAAGCCAATTCATCAAAGCGAACCCGGTGGCAGCGCGCGCAGAGCTGAAGAACAAGCCACTGCCGGTACGGATCGGCTATCGCGGACCCAACGCGCGACTGGCCGCCATCGTCGGCGCGATCGCCAAGGCCTGCGGCCCGGCCGGCATCACGGTCTCCGATGTCACGTCGGACTCGGTCGGCCCGCAGGCGCTCAAGGACGGCAAGATCGACGTGCTGCTGGCCAGCACCGGCGGTGCCACTGGCAGCGGTTCGACCGGCTCGCCGGCCATGGACGCCTACGACCTTCACACCGGGAACGGAAACAACGTCTCCGGCTACACCAACGGCCAGATCGACGGGATCATCGGCTCGCTCGCGGTGTCGGCCGACCCCGCCGACCTGGTC
Organism: uncultured Mycobacterium sp.; assembly: GCA_964658855.1. Taxonomy (GTDB): domain Bacteria; phylum Actinomycetota; class Actinomycetes; order Mycobacteriales; family Mycobacteriaceae; genus Mycobacterium. The sequence continues at coordinate 8,121 of CBAAAS010000040.1, read as the reverse complement.
CGGCTGTTGACCGAGAGCGCGCCGGTGCTGTGGGCCGGAATGCCGACGCTGCCGCTCTATCGTCAGCAGCGGACCCTGCTGACGTCGAAGAAGATGTACGCCGTCGGTACCAACCCGAGCCGTTGGGGCGCAGGCTGGAACATGGATCGATGGGTGCTGGTGAGGTGACGGCAGCCGATCTGGTCGCTGCGCTGACCCGGCAGGTCGCCGACTTCCCTTCGGCGGGAATCCAGTTCAAGGATCTGACCCCGCTGTTCGCCGACGCGCGCGGGCTGGCTGCGGTCACCGACGAGCTGGCCGACGTGGCCTCCGGTGCCGATTTGATCGCCGGTATCGACGCGCGTGGATTCCTGCTCGGCGGCGCCCTCGCCGCCCGGCTCGGGACCGGCGTGCTGGCGATCCGCAAGGGCGGCAAGCTGCCGCCGCCGGTGCTCACCGAGGAGTATCAGCTCGAGTACGGCTCGGCGAGCCTGGAGCTGCCGGCCGACGGGATCGATCTGACCGGACGCAGCGTTGTCATCGTGGATGACGTGCTGGCCACCGGCGGGACACTCGCGGCGGCGCACCGGCTGCTCGAACGTGCGGGCGCGCAGGTGCGGATTGCCGCGGTGGTCATCGAACTGACCGGGCTGGGCGGTCGCGAGCTGGTCGCGCCGCTGCCGGTGCACAGCGTCGCGGTTCTCTAGCGCGCAGCGCGGCGAACGTTATCCTTGAGGCTTCGGAGGTGACCAACGTGGCGGACGACAAGGGGACGGCGATACAGCCGCCCACCGAGCCGCTTCAGCTCGCCGATATCGCGCCGCCCACCGAGCCCGGGATCGGCCTTAAAGCACCCAGCAGCGCGTCGCGCCGCGTCCGCGCCCGGCTGGCCCGACGGATGACCGCGCAGCGCAGTGCGCTCAGCCCGGTGCTCGAACCGTTGGTCGCGGTGCACCGGGAGGTCTACCCGAAGGCAGACCTGTTGCTGTTGCAACGGGCCTACGAGGTGGCCGAGTACCGGCATGCCAGCCAGCTGCGGCACTCAGGCGACCCTTACATCACCCACCCGTTGGCGGTGGCCAACATCCTGGCCGAGTTGGGTATGGACACCACCACGCTGGTGGCGGCGTTGTTGCACGACACGGTCGAAGACACCGGGTACACGCTGGAGGAGCTGTCAGGAGACTTCGGCGACGAGGTCGGTCATCTGGTCGACGGCGTGACAAAGCTGGACCGCGTGGTGCTGGGCAGCGCCGCCGAGGGCGAGACGATCCGCAAGATGATCACCGCGATGGCGCGTGACCCGCGGGTGCTGGTGATCAAGGTGGCCGACCGACTGCACAACATGCGGACGATGCGCTTCCTGCCGCCGGAGAAGCAGGCCCGCAAGGCCCGCGAGACGCTGGAAGTCATTGCCCCGCTGGCGCATCGGCTCGGTATGGCCACGGTCAAGTGGGAGTTGGAGGATCTGTCGTTCGCGATCCTGCATCCCAAGAAGTACGAGGAGATCGTGCGACTGGTCGCCGGCCGGGCGCCCTCGCGTGACACCCATCTGGCCAAGGTCCGCGCCGAGATCGCGGCCACGCTCAACGCGTCGAAGATCAACGCGGTGGTGGAGGGACGGCCCAAGCACTACTGGTCGATCTATCAGAAGATGATCGTCAAGGGCCGCGACTTCGACGACATCCACGACCTGGTCGGCATCCGCATCCTGTGCGAGGAGATCCGGGACTGTTACGCCGCCGTCGGCGTGGTGCATTCGCTGTGGCAGCCGATGGCCGGACGGTTCAAGGACTACATCGCCCAGCCGCGTTATGGGGTTTACCAGTCACTGCACACCACCGTTGTCGGACCCGAGGGCAAGCCGCTGGAGGTGCAGATCCGGACCCGCGACATGCACCGCACCGCGGAATACGGCATCGCCGCGCACTGGCGCTACAAGGAGACCAAGGGCCGCAACGGAGTTCCGCATCTGCAGGCCGCAGCCGAGATCGACGACATGGCCTGGATGCGCCAGTTGCTCGACTGGCAGCGGGAGGCCGCCGACCCCGGCGAGTTCCTCGAGTCGCTGCGTTACGACCTTGCGGTGCAAGAGCTCTTCGTCTTCACCCCGAAGGGCGATGTGATCACGCTGCCCGCCGGGTCCACGCCCGTCGACTTCGCCTACGCCGTACACACCGAGGTGGGTCATCGCTGCATCGGCGCCCGAGTCAATGGCCGGTTGGTGGCGCTGGAACGCAAGCTGGACAACGGGGAAGTCGTCGAGGTCTTCACTTCGAAGGCGGCCACCGCCGGGCCGTCGCGCGACTGGCAGCAGTTCGTGGTCTCACCGCGCGCCAAGACCAAGATTCGGCAATGGTTTGCCAAGGAGCGTCGTGAGGAGGCGCTCGAGACCGGCAAGGACGCGATCACCCGCGAGGTGCGCCGCGGCGGGCTTCCGTTGCAGCGGTTGGTCAATGGCGGCTCCATGGGGGCAGTGGCAAACGAGCTGCACTACACCGATGTTTCGGCGCTCTACACCGCGGTGGGCGAGGGTCACATCTCGGCCAAGCATGTGGTGCAACGTCTTCTGGTCGAATTGGGCGGGATTGATCAGGCCGAAGAGGATCTGGCCGAACGCTCGACTCTCACCGCGATCCCGCGCCGCCCGCGCAGCGACGACGTCGGCGTCGCGGTACCGGGCGCTCCCGGTGTGCTGAGCAAGTTGGCCAAGTGCTGCACACCGGTTCCCGGCGATCTGATCCTCGGGTTCGTCACCCGCGGTGGGGGAGTCAGCGTGCACCGCACCGACTGCACCAATGCCACCTCGTTGCAGCAGCAGTCGGAGCGCATCATCGAGGTGCACTGGGCGCCGTCACCGTCGTCGGTGTTCCTGGTGGCCATCCAGGTCGAGGCGCTCGATCGGCACCGGCTGCTTTCCGACGTCACCCGCGTGCTGGCCGACGAGCGCGTCAACATCCTGTCGGCGTCGGTGACCACCTCCGCCGGTGACCGAGTGGCGATCAGCCGCTTCACTTTTGAGATGGGCGACCCCAAACATCTGGGGCATCTGCTCGATGTGGTGCGCAATGTCGAAGGCGTCTACGACGTCTACCGGGTTACGTCAGCAGCCTGACGGGTGAGCGTCGCCGGACAGCGTGCGCTGGTCATGGGAGCCAGCGGCAACGTCGGCGCATGCGTGACCAGACATCTCGTGGCCGGCGGGGCCGATGTTCGGGTCTTGTTGCGAAAGTCCAGCTCCACCAAGGGGATTGACGGTTTAGATGTTGAGCGCGCGTACGGCGATCTTGTCGACGCCGCCGCAGTCGCCGCCGCGATGGCGGACCGCGACGTCGTCTACTACTGCGTTGTCGACACCCGGGCAGAGTTGCGAGACCCCGCGCCGCTGTTCAAGACCAATGTCGAAGCCCTGCGTCACGTACTCGATGTCGCGGTGCGGGCGGACCTGCAGCGATTCGTCTTCCTGAGCACGATCGGCACCATCGCCGTCGGCCTGCACGGCGAGACCGTGGACGAGGACACCCCGTTCAACTGGGCCGATCAGGCTGGCAGCTACATCGAATCTCGGCGCGCTGCCGAGCAATTGGTGTTGTCATACGTTGCCGATCACGGGCTGCCTGCCGTGGTGACCAACGTGTCGAACCCCTACGGGCCGCCCGATTGGCAGCCGCGCCAAGGGATGTTCGTCAAGCTTGCCGCGCAGGGAAAGCTACCGTTCTACGTTCGGGGCGTCGGCTCCGAGGTGGTCGGCATCGATGATGCTGCCGAAGGGATGCTGCTGGCCGCGCAGCGCGGGCGGGTGGGGCAGCGCTACATCCTCTCGGAGTGCTACATGTCCCAACGTGAACTGGTCACCATCGCCGCGCAGGCTGTCGGCGCTCGGCCGCCACGGTTTGGGCTCCCGATGGCGGTGATGTACGGCTTTGGCTGGCTGTCCGACGCGGCGGGAGCGTTGGCGCGTAAGGATTTCCCGATGAGTAGGCAAAGCGCACGGCTGGTGGAGTTGACCTCGCCGGCCAGCCATGCCAAGGCGACCCGTGAACTCGGTTGGCAGCCGGCGCCCACCGAAGACTCCATCCGGCGCGCGGCGCACACCTACGTCGAGCGGTCAGTCCCGGCGCGCTGAGGTGATGCTGACTTCGTTGACCGGCGCACCATCGTCGCCGCCACCCGCGACTCCGCCGGACGCGATCTTGTCGATGACGGCCAGCCCGGCCGGGGTGATCGTACCGAAAATGGTGTAGGTGGGCGGCAGCAGCGAATCGCGGTAGACCATGAAGAACTGGCTGCCGTTGGTCCCCGGTCCGGCATTGGCCATCGCCAGTGTGCCCCTCGGATATACGACGGGCTGCTTCAGCGCCGGCTCACCGGGTGGATATTGAATGGTGGGGAATTCGTTGACGAACTGATAGCCCGGTCCGCCGGTCCCGTCGCCCTTGGGGTCTCCGCACTGCAGCACCGATAGTGCGCGTGCCGTGGTCAGCCGATGGCATTCGGTGTTGTCGAAGTACGCCTGCTGAGCCAGGGTGACGAAACTCATTACCGTGCAGGGCGATTCGTTATTGGCGAGCTGTAGTCCGATGCGGCCGCGGTCAGTGACGATGGTCAGCCCGATCTGCGCGGGGTCCGTCGACGCCTTGCCGGTGGGCGGCGGGGCCGCCTGTTTGCCGGCGGGCTCGGTAGTCCGCGGGTACTGGCAGTTCGCTCCGACAGCAGCCGACGGGAAGAACGGCGGCAGCAGGGGGCCGGTCACCGGTGCGGCCGGCGGCCGAGTCGAGGTGGGCGCCGCGGCCGTGCTGGTCGAGCTGGTGGTGGCCGTCTTGCCAGAATCGTGGTGGGTGCATGACGCCATCGTCATCGCTACGGCAAGGATGCCGAGCGCGGCGACGATTCTGGTCAGTTTCATCATTGGTCCAGCAGAATCGACGTGACGGTGACCTCGGTGGCCGGCGGTCCGTCCTCGCCGCCACCGGCGATGCCGCCCTTGGCGATCTTGTCCAGAGTGTCGAGCCCGTCCTGCTGGATTTTGCCGAAGACGGTGTAAGCGGGGGGCAGGGGAGTGTCCTTGTACACCAAGAAGAACTGGCTGCCGTTGGTGTTCGGCCCGCTGTTGGCCATCGCCAACGTGCCCTTCGGGTAGATAACCGGCTCGCGCAGCGCCGGGTCACCGGGCGGGTACTGGTCGGTCGGGTACTCGTCGGCGAACTTGTAGCCCGGTCCGCCGGTGCCGTCGGCGCTCGGGTCGCCGCACTGCAAGATCGACAGGGTCAGCCGGTGGCATTTGGTGTTGTCGAAGAACTTCTGCCCTGCCAGGCTCGCGAAACTGTTGACGGTGCAGGGTGATTGGTTGTTCGCGAGCAACAGGCCGATGTGGCCTTGGTTGGTGACCATGCTGACGCTGACCTGCGCCGGATCGGTCGGCACCTTGCCCGTCCTGGGCGGCTTCGCCGGCTTGGACGCTTGCTCGGTCGATGGCGGGTACTGGCAGTTGGCACCGAGGTCGGCGTTGGGCTTGAAGGCCGGCAGCGCTGGACCAGATGCACTGGGAGCGGCGCTGGTCGAGGTGTCTGAGCTCGCTGTGGCCTTCTTGTCATCGCGGTTGGCCAGGACGACAGTGACCACAATCGCGATCACCACGACTGCTGCCGCGACCGACCCTCCGACGATGGCCAGGGTTCGACGACGACGGGCTTGCTGGGCGCGGCGCTCTAACTGCCGCTCCAATTTGCGTTTGGCTGACGCACGTCGCTGTTCGTTGCTGGGCACCGCGTGTCCCTTCATGATCAACTGCTGGGTGAGGACGAGTGTGCCAGCTCACGGTCAATAAGGGTGGCCCGACCCGTCGGCGATCGACTGGGTGGGAAACTGGACAGCGTGTTGATCACCGGATTTCCCGCCGGGTTGCTGCAGTGCAACTGCTACGTGCTGGCACCGCACCCCGGGGCGGACGCGATTGTCGTGGACCCAGGCCAGCGCGCCATGGGTCAGCTGCGACGCATCCTCGACGAGAACCGGCTGACGCCGGCGGCGGTACTGCTCACCCACGGCCACATCGACCACATCTGGTCGGCGCAGAAGGTGTCCGACACTTTCGGCTGTCCGACATACATCCATCCCGAAGACCGGTTCATGTTGACCGACCCGATCAAGGACTTCGGCCCCAAGATCGGCCAACTGCTGCTCGCGGCGATCTTCCGGGAGCCCAAGCAGGTCGTCGAACTCGACCGTGACGGCGACAAGATCGATCTCGGCGGGATCAGCGTCACCGTCGACCACACGCCGGGCCACACCCGCGGATCGGTGGTCTTCCGGGTCACCGGCGACAAAGAACTCGTGTTCACCGGCGACACGCTGTTCCAGCGATCGGTCGGCCGAACCGATCTCTACGGCGGCAGCGGCCGAGACCTGTTGCGTTCGATCGTGGACAAGCTCTTGGTCCTCGACGACAGCACAGTCGTGTTGCCCGGTCACGGCAACTCCACCACCATCGGCGATGAACGCCGGTTCAATCCGTACATCGAGGGGCTCAGCCCGTGAGCCACTTCTCGGCGCCGAAGGGCGTACCTGACTACTTGCCACCGGATTCGGCACAGTTCGTCGCGGTCCGTTCGGCATTGCTGGATGCCGCCCGTCGGGCCGGATACAGCGATATCGAACTACCGATCTTCGAGGACACCGCGTTGTTCGCCCGCGGGGTCGGGGAGTCCACCGACGTCGTGTCGAAGGAGATGTACACGTTCGCCGACCGCGGGGACCGCTCGGTGACGCTGCGGCCGGAAGGCACCGCCGGGGTGGTGCGTGCGGTGATCGAGCACGGTCTGGACCGCGGCGCGCTGCCGGTCAAGCTCTGTTATGCCGGGCCGTTTTTTCGCTACGAGCGACCCCAGGCCGGTCGCTACCGCCAGCTACAGCAAGTCGGTGTCGAAGCCATCGGCGTGGACGACCCGGCCCTGGATGCCGAGGTGATCGCGGTTGCCGACGCGGGTTTTCGGTCGCTGGGCCTCGACGGCTTCCGCCTGGAAATCACTTCGCTGGGCGACGACACCTGTCGACCGCAGTATCGGGAACTGTTGCAGGACTTCTTGTTTCACCTCGACCTGGACGAAGAGACGCGTAAGCGCGCCGAGATCAACCCGCTGCGGGTGCTCGACGACAAGCGCCCTGAAGTCAAGGCGATGACCGCTGATGCGCCGGTGATGCTCGACCATCTCTCCGACGAGGCCCAGCGGCACTTCGACACCGTGCTGGCCCACCTCGACGGCCTTGGCGTGCCGTATGTGATCAACCCGCGGATGGTGCGCGGGTTGGACTACTACACCAAGACCACCTTCGAATTCGTCCATGACGGGCTGGGTGCCCAGTCCGGCATCGGCGGCGGGGGCCGCTACGACGGGCTGATGCGACAGCTCGGCGGACAGGACCTGTCTGGCATCGGGTTTGGCCTCGGTGTCGACCGGACGCTGTTGGCGCTGCGCGCCGAGGGCAAGGACGTCGGTCCTACCGCGCGCTGCGACGTGTTCGGCGCTCCACTGGGCGAGCAGGCCAAGTTGCGGCTGGCGATTCTGGCCGGGCAACTACGCGCGGCGGGTGTGCGGGTGGATCTGGCTTACGGCGATCGCGGACTCAAGGGAGCGATGCGTGCCGCCGACCGGTCCGGCGCCCGGGTAGCGCTGGTGGCAGGTGATCGCGACATCGAAGCCGGCACGATCGGGATCAAGGATCTGACGACGGGTGAGCAGGTCGATGTGGCCGCCGATGCCGTTGTCGGCGAAGTGCTTTCGCGGCTGCACGCGTAACTGGCTTTCGCCGAGATCGACACCTGCGCGAGAAATTGCGAGTGGCCGGCACGCTGCTGTCGATCTGGGTGCAAATTTTGGCGGGCGACTCAGCGGGGATCGCGATCAGGCCCGCCCGCTGTGCTTGACCTGGTTGAACGGCACGCCCCGGTCAGCGGCGAATTCACGCGGGAAGCCGAGGATGCGTTCGCCAATCACGTTGCGCGCCATCTCCGTTGTGCCACCCCCGAGAGCAGCCGTCTGCCGGGACAGGTAACGGTCGCCGACCGACATCAGGTCGGCGGACCCGCTCACGACGCCGGCGCTGCCCGCGACGGCTAAGGCGGTGTCGATCTCGAGCGCCACT
>CBAAAS010000039.1:0-11442 GCA_964658855.1 uncultured Mycobacterium sp. | reverse complement strand
TAGTCGGCCTGAGACAGTCCCGAGTCAGCCTGTAGCTGGCGGTTGATCTCGTAGTTCATCCGCAACTGCACTCGCATATAGGCCACCCAGGCCCGTTGCTGGGCTGGCGTCAGCCATTTCTTCTTCGGTGATGTGTCACGTTTCCTTGGCACGTGTTGAGTATGGACCCTCTCGATCGGATCTGGGAGATAGTTGCATCGGCTGCGCAAACTTTGCGGGCCGGATCCGATTCGGCTGACACCCTCTCCGGGGCGGGTCTACGGTGTTTGCGCGCGGCAGTTTTAATGCCGAAGCTGATGTCCCGGGGGGTTGAAAATCGTGCGCGAATGGTCTCGCGGGCGCCCGGGATCACCCAGGGGTGCCGTCAAAGCAGCGAGTGCGGGCGCTGCTGCGCACACCGGCACGCACGGCATCGTTGTGGAAAAAGAACTCGGTTTCGTCACCCGCAGCGTGCGGGTCCCCGAACGGCTGATCCGGATGTCGATCGCTGCGATGGTGCCGATGTTCGGGGCCATCGCAGCGATCATGATGTTCTCTGCGGAGGGACCGACAGGCGCCGTCGCACAAGCCGTGACAATCGTCGTGATCGCGTCGACCATCCCAGCTTCGGCGGTCATCGCGCGAGCGAATCTGGGCCCGTTGTGGTGGACGCGCCAGTCACGGCTGTGGGGCGTCAACACTGTGTTCGTCCTTTATGCGGATATCGGTGTCAGCACTATTTTGTTCGCGTTCGCCCGCCCCGAGGCGGCTCTTTTCGGTGCGCTACTGCTGGCCATCGTGTCCGTCTATGCGGTGTACTTCTGTTCCCCGGCGATTCGCAACGTTCACGTTGTCATCACCACCGCGGTCATCACGGCGCTGGCGGTCCACACATGGTTGGCGGGTGGCTACAACCTTGCGGCAACGCTCGGACGCTTCTTCGTGGCGGTCGCTGTAGTCAACGGGACCGTTGTGCTGCAGAGCATGTTCGCTTTCGGTGTCCGAAAAGGCATGCGCAACATGCTTGTCCACGCTCATCAGGATCCGTTGACTCAGCTGTGGAACCGGCGCGGATTCGCCTACTGGGCGATGGCGACTGTGCAGGGCAGCGAGGGCCCCGTCGGAATGCTCTTTATCGACATCGACGACTTCAAAAGCATCAATGACACTCATGGTCACCAAGTCGGCGACGAAGTACTGCAGCTGGCCGCGGGCCGCCTGAAGCACGCCGTCGGCAGCCGCGGCGTGCTTGCCCGCACCGGGGGCGACGAGTTCGCCGTTGTAACAGAATTGGACCACGACGAGGTGATCCGGCTCGCCGAGTCGGTCCGAGCCGGAATCCACCAACCCGACGATCCCGTTCCCGTAACCACCACAATCGGCGCCGCCGCCGGCTGGCGCGACAACGACGCGTTCGATCGTGTGACTGGCGCCGACCACATCATCTCGACGATGTTGCATGCCGCGGACGCAGCGCTGTACGAAGCCAAGCAGGCCGGACGTAACCGGGTAGCCTGCGTCGACCTGAACAACGACGATCTTGGCGCTTAAGTCACCACGAGCGCGGACGACGGTCACGCTTCCCGGCACCTTCGTCTTTACGACAGTTGAGCTTCAGTCCAAGTCTGCGAGGACCCTACGGGCAGCGTCTAATTCGGCTTCAAGAGCGGCGACCCTGGCGGCCTGCTGGGAGCGCGCCTCTTCGATAACCTCGTCTATTGGGGTGGAAAGATCTAGATGGAGTTCCTTTGCCGCCCGGGATACCGCGGCGGCCGCAACGGGGAGGTCACGCGCTAGATAGCTGTTGCCCTGCTTGAGTTCTGCGCGCCATTCACCGTCGGCGGTGCCGGTCACGGTGAGCGTCAGCTCAAGGGTCTTGGTCTTCTTGCCAACGGTCTTCTTCGCCGGGGCTTTCTTCGGCGTCTGCTCGGCAGCAGCTGCGACGTCGGGCGTGGCCGGTGCCGGCGTATTTACCGGCGAGGTGCTCTCCAAGGCTGGAGCCCAGGCGTCGGAGATGTCGGAGTCGGCGTGCGGCGCTTCTGCTGTCAGAGTGTTTACAGTCATCGGTGTAGCGTTCTCCTCCTGAATATCGCCCGCAGTGATCGGGCTGGCGGCGAATCTATTAGAACATACGTTCGACATTCTGACAAGCGCTTCGGCGCTGAAAAGGTCTGTAGCGCGGTGGCCAATGACAATCGAAATCGTCTGTGCTGCAAGTCATCTGATAGATAGCAGCTTTTTTGGCCGGGTGAGGTTTAGGCAATCGGCGCTAGCGCGCAGCGCGGCCTCTCACGTCGGTGGCTACCGCCTTCTGCCAACCAGCAGCGATGTCCCAGACATCCTTGACCCGCGCGACTGCGGCGGCCTCGCAGTGTCCGCACTCGCACTCTTGTGGGTGGCTGAGCAAATCATCGACCACCTGCCGGACCAGCGTCATGGTCACCGGCTCGCCGATGACCTGGGCAGCGTTGAACACGTCAACGGCGACCAGGTCGTCGGCATCGGCCATGCGCATACTTGTCAGTGTCCCACCGAGATCACAGTGGGCGATCCCGCCACACCTACCAACACGCTGGCAGTCTGATGTTCCGGTGTTGGGGTCCGCGCGAGTCAAGTGCCGGAAAGTAGTGCCAGCGCGCCGGCGGTCGCATCATCGGCGGAGCTTTGGCGTCCGGTGGCACGCGCGGTGACGAACGCACCCTCCACGACGGCGACAAGCGCAGCAGCGGTCCTTTTCGGATCCAGGCCAGGCAGCAGGGAGCCGTCGCTCTGGCCTTCCCGTACCGTCTGCTCGACCACTTCCACCAGCTGAATGAATACGGACTCCAGGCTTTCCCGAAGTTCCGGTTCGGCCAAAATGCCTGCGTCATAAGCAAAGCCACCGACCCGGCAGCCGTTGAGTGCCTCGCTGGCGCATCCCAGGAAAGCGGCCAGCCGGTCGCGCCCGGTCGGCAGTCCGTCCATGGCCGCCTGCACGGCGTCCAGCACGTCGCGACCATTCGCCTCGACGACTTCCCGGCCGAGTTCGGGCTTGGTCGGGAAGTGGTGATAGAAGCTGCCTTGGCTGACTCCGGAGTCGGTCATCACCTGTCGCGGACTGGTCGTCGAATAGCCGTGATGCCAGAACATCCGTTTGGCGGAGTCGACGATTTTCTGCTTGCTGTCCACCTCAGAGATGGTACCAGCGACCATACCTACCTCCAGGGTTGTATACCTACCTAGAGGTAGGTATCGTGAATCTGCCGCACCGAGACAACCCAAGAAGGAGAACTACTGTGACTACCGCGCCATCGGTTCCTGTCGTTCATTACGAGGTCGCGAACCTCGACGGATTCGAGCTGTTCTACCGGGAGGCGGGCCCGAGCGATGCTCCCGTCGTGCTGCTGCTGCACGGGTTCCCGACCTCGTCGCACATGTTCCGCGACCTGATCCCGTACCTCGCGGGTCGGTTCCATGTCATCGCTCCCGACCTGCCCGGTTTCGGGCAGAGCGCCGCTCCCGATCACACGGAGTTCTCCTACACGTTCGATTCCGCTGCCCAACTCGTCCAGAAGCTGTTGACGAAGCTTGGCGTCACCAAATACGCGGTCAACGTCTTCGACTACGGAGCCCCCACGGCATGGCGGCTCGCTCTTGCCGACCCCGACGCGATAACCGCCTTGGTGGTGCAGAACGGCAATGCGTACGACGAGGGCCTGGACAACGATTTCTGGGAGCCGATCAAGCGCTACTGGGCTGACCAGAGCCAGGAAAACCGCGACGCTCTGCGGAAGTTGTTCTCGTTGGAGCTGACCAAGTTTCAGTACATCGACGGTATGGCCAACACCTCACGCATTTCGCCCGACAACTGGGTCGCCGACCAAGCGCTGCTGGATCGCCCGGGCAACAACGAGATTCAGCTCGACTACTTCCTCGACTACGGCACCAACCCCGCGCTGTATCCGGCGGTGCAGGAGTGGTTACGCGCGAAGCAGCCACCGACGCTGATCGTGTGGGGCGCCAACGACATCATCTTCCCCGCCGAGGGTGCCCACCCGTACAAGCGCGACCTGCAGGACGTCGAGTTCCACCTCTTCGACAGCGGACACTTTCTCCTCGAAGACCGGGCAGACGAGGTCTTTCCGTTGATCTACGATTTCCTGGCGCGCAAACTCGGCTGAGCTACTACGACGTTCGGACGGTGAACCGATAATCGGCGTCAGTAGTCTGCGCATCGATCTGCAGGTTGTAATTGCCCGGGGCCAGGTTCAGCGGTCCGATCGGCTGGCAGCCGTCCAAGATTCCGCGGCCGCCGGAACCTCCGTCGGCATTTACGACTTGCCAGACGAATCCAGGCACTTGCACACAGCCTGCGTTCGGTGTGAATGTCCATTGCTGGCCGGGAGTTGCGGTGAAACTCAGGTGGTGTCGCGTGGCGGCGACGATGTGTCCGGCGGTGGGCGCAGCCGGATTCAACGCGAGGTGTTGATCCCCAGTTGTCGGCCGCCAGCTGATCCGGTACTGCCCGTCGCCGATGATCACCAGCTGGTAGGCCGCGGTCCCGGTGAACGCCACCCGTCCCAGGTTCGTGCAGCCGTCGACGCGGCCGATGGGGTCGGCGGTCGACCCCGCCGAGTCGACCGGTTTGATGCCGTAGGTGAAGCCTTTTCCGCTTGGCGTGCACTCGCTGCGGATGTCGGCAACGTCGCCGGCGTGCGCATCGAACTGAAGGGTGACCTGCTCGGCGTTGCCGACCGTGCCGCTGACGGTGTGTCCCGCGCCGAAGTCGGGCGAGATCGACTGTCCTTGGCCGGCAACAGCTTTGATGGTGACGTCACGAGCTACCGCTGCCGCGATGTCGGCCAATAAGGGGTTGCCGGTCACGGTGACGTCCAGGACGCACGCGGCGAGCAGCTCGGCAGGCATCGGTCCGGCGTGCTGGCACATGGCGCGAGCCTGGTCGGTATTGCCGAGTTGTGGCTCGGCGGTGGGAAAGGCTCGGTCGGTGTAGGTGGCGGTCGACTCGCCAGCGGCATAGGGGAACAGACTGTCTGCCTGGCTGATTCGCCACGCATCGCCGAAGTCAGACCGGATGGTGGCCGGGCTGGCGTCGGGCGGGACCCGGCGTCCGTCGGGCCGCGTCAGGTCGTCGGCGGGGTCGCCGTTGAAGGTGCCCAACAGGCCCTGGGGTTGAGCGTCCTTCGCCGGTGCCGACGGCTCGAAGGCGACCCGCAGCCCCCACCAGCCGGCGTCGTTGATGCGAAGCTCCGACCCTTCGAACCACCGCACGGTATAGGCCCGGCCGGTCGAGTCGGATGCGGCAGCAGCTGCCAGTGTCAAGCCGGCACCCAGATCACGTTGTGCGCCATCATCTATGGTGACCGTCTCGCTGCTGTTTCCGATCGAGTGCGTGATGGTCAGGGCGCCGTCCTTGCTCACGAACGCGATCCGTTGGTCGCCGCTGCCGGCGGCCACGCCGGACACCAAGGAGGCAACCTTCGACTCGGGGACGGGGGTGGTTCGAATCTGAACGTGGGGAGCGGTGCTGTCAGCTGAGCGGAACGCGGTGAATTCGCCGACCTGCTGCAGGTCGTAGAGCAGCCCGTCGGTGGTCGCGAGATGCGGGTCGCCGAACACCGAGTTGGAGGTCTTCTTCGGGGGCCCGGGTGGCGGCTGGTTCTTCTTGCAGTCGTCGAAGTTGTCGGAGCCAAACGGCTTGCCGTTATAGCTCTTTCGCGGCGGCAAACCGAACCCTGCGCGGTAGGCGTTCTCGGCGGTCACCGCCCGCCATTCGGCCTGAGGGATGCCGTTACAGCTGTCGTCACGATCCGGGCCGGTGCCGGCGTTGTTGTCGACATCGTCCGCCGCGTGCTGTAGCTCGTGGTAGAGCACTTCGCAGGGCGTCGCCGTGACGCCGTCTTTGGTGACATCGTGGGTCGGATCCCAAAAGATCTGCACGCTGCCGTCGTCCTCCACGTGCGTCTTGGTGCCCGTGCCGTTTGTCGGTACCTGCGTGGTGATGATCTGGACGGGCGGGTTCGCGGGGTTGTTGAGACGTCCCCACAGTCCGGACGGGTCGTGGCCCGCCGAATACAGTTGGCCGCACAACGCAATCCCGTTGGCAGATCCGGCGTCGGCATCGATCTCGGCGCTCGAACGTGGCGGCACAGACACATAGCCGACCGCCGCGCACGCGGCCAGCAGAGCGGCGATTCGGCGCATCATTTCGTCACCTGAAACTCGGTGCTCGTGGCGGCTCCGGCGAGGGGGCACTCTGGCGGTAGGTCAGGCCGCTGCACGCCGTTGACCGCCACCAGTCGCGCCGTGATCCGATAGTTGCCGGGCTGATCGAGCAGCCAACTCGTGGTCCGGCCGTCGTCGACCGGAGTCTGCTGTGACGTCCGGACGACGGGCGACCCGTGCGCCGACATTCCGACGTCCAGCGGCACCGAGATAGATTCTCCCGGAGCGACACTGCGCAGGCCTTGGGCGACGACGGCTGCCAGACCGTTGAACAGGGAGTCGCGTCCGGGTCGCCCCAGTACTGCTGACCCGTCTCGCGTCACCGAGACCACGTCCACCGATCCATCGGGGACAGTCGGAAGCGAACAAGCTTGAGATCCGTTGTTGCGCAACGTGACGTTGATCTGCGGCTTGGTCCCTACGCGATAGCTCGGCTGCGCGGCCTTCAGTTCAACGCCCACAGCGGATGCCGGCGCCTGCGGCGGAGTGGCATTGTGGTGCCCGCATGCCGCTGCAAACAATGCGGCAAAAAGCGGTGCGATGAGCGCCGCGCAACGTTGTGGGGATCCAACCACTGGGCACCTCCTCCAGCGCAAATGCTAGGGGTCGGAGCGTGCCACGGCGCCTCTATTTATGTTTTGAAGCGAAGAACTGCCAGATCGTGTCAGTGGCGTTGAGCGCCGTCGACGGGGTGGGCATCTTGCCGAACCTCTCCGCGAGCGGGCTAGGGTCGCCGCCGGGCCACTGGTGGCCTGCGCCCGTCACCGAGATCAACTCGACGGTGCGCCCGTCGGCGCAGCCGGCCATCTCGGTGATCACGTCGCCGGCGGTGGCCGAATGTGGTTGTCCGCAGCCGTCAATCCCGCGCCACGTCGCATTGACGGACTCGACAGACGGGCCGTCGACACGCGCGGTCCCATCTGAGGAGAACGCCTTGCCCGGACCGCCGTTATAGGGGACCCGCTCATCGGCGATGCCATGTATCTGGAGCACCGATGTCGGTTGCGCCCCAGAGCAATCGGTCAGCAGAGTGCCGGCCACGGGTGCGATCGCGGCGAAAGTATCTGTCTGACAACCCAACCGAAGAGTCATCATGGCGCCGTTCGACATGCCGGTTGCGTAGATGCGCGCCTGATCGACCGGGATTTCGTGTTCGATGGCGCCGACCATGGCGGTGAGGAAGCCGACGTCGTCGGTGTTGCTGTGCTGCGGTTCGCCGCAACAACCCCCGGCATTCCAGGCGCGCATGAGTCCGTCGGGGTAGGCGACCAGGAAGTGCCCGGCGTCGGCCTCGGAGTCCCAGTGGTACGAGCGTTCGGCCTGCGTCCCGGTCCCGAAGCCGCCGTGCAACATCACCACCAGCGGCGCACCGTCGCCGACGCCTTGCGGTCGGTAGAGGTGGAAGGTTCTGCTGAACCCGCCGAAGTCGATGCTCTGCGTGGATTGCCCGACAGGTATCGACTCTGCCGGCGGCGTTCCGAGGGCGTGACCGCCGCCGAAGCACCCACCGAGCACTCCGACCAGGACTCCGAGGACGCAGACGACGAGCGCGCGAAAGTATCCAGGTCGCATGTCGTCATCGTGTCAGCCGCGGCACATTTTGACAAGTAGCTTGTCAAAATGACCGAAACTGGCACACTGCTTAGCCATGGGAGCTCGTCGAGATGCCAAATGGGAGCCCACCGTGCCGGCACTGCTGAACCTGGTGGCCGGATCGGGAGCGCCCCGCCTGAGAGCGGCCTTCACCGCTGCCGGCCTCGACGGGATTCGCCCCGCGCAAGCACTTGCGCTGGTGCCACTGGTTTCCGGCGGTTTGCACGCGTCAGATCTCGCTGACCGACTCAGGGTCAGCCGGCAGGCGGTGGCCCAAGCGGTGACTGCATTGGAACGACACGAGTACGTCGCGCGCAAGCCGCATCCCTCCGACGCCCGTGCGCTGATCATCGAACTCGCCCCCCGCGGTCGTCAGGCGCTGCGTGTCATGCGGTCCAACGCGCTCGAAAGGGAAGAGCGTTGGAAAGATGTGTTGGGGGAGAAGCGATTCGAAGAGCTACGCGAGACGCTGGTGGCATTGCTCTCGGCAGAAGCGGACGATACCTGACCTGAGCTGCCCGTGCTCCAGCCGCAGGTGGGTCGACTGCAGGAATACGGCGACTGCGGGCCGTGGTTGCAACACCGACTGACGGCACTGCGACTTGCTGCCGCGGGATAGAACGGAGTAGCCATGGGGAAATTAGATGGCAAGGTCGCCGTAATCACCGGGGCTACCAGCGGTATGGCCTTGGCCAGCGCGAAGCTGTTCGTTGATGAGGGAGCCCACGTCTTCATCACTGGCCGACGACAAGACGCCCTGGATGAAGCCGTCGAGTTGGTCGGCCGCAATGTCACCGGCGTGCGGGGTGATGCCGCCAACCTCGGCGACCTCGACAAGCTCTTCGAGACGGTGAAGGCCGAAAAGGGAAGCATCGACGTGTTGTATGCGAACGCTGGAACGGGCGAGGAAGCCAAACTCGGCGAGATCACCGAGGAGCAGTTCGACCAGACCTTCGGGCTCAACGCGCGAGGCACCCTGTTCACGGTGCAGAAGGCTTTGCCGCTCTTGAATGACGGCGCCTCGATCATCTTGACCGCGTCGATCGCGTCAATAAAGGGATGGCCCGGCTGGAGTGTGTATGCCGGGAGCAAAGCTGTCCTGCACGCCTACGCGCGTGTATGGGTCAGCGAACTCAAGGACCAGCGGATCCGCGTGAATGTGTTGAGTCCCGGGCAGGTCTTGACACCAATGATGGAGCAAGTGCTCGATCCCGACACGAGGAAGCAATTCGAGGCTCTGATCCCGCGGGGCGAGATCGGCCAACCCGATGAGCTGGCGAGGGTCGCACTCTTTCTTGCGTCCGAGGACTCCAGCTACGTCAACGGCCAGTTGTTGAACGTCGACGGCGGCGCCGCCGCGATCTAGTGTCAGTGACCCAGCGTGTCAGGGCACAACTCGTGTTGCGCGGCATCGATGACACCGCGTAGGTCGAAGTAGACGATCGGATTCGAATCGAGGATTTGCTGCGGTGTCATGCCGTTGTGCAACGACGTGCACACCTGTGAGCCCCGACTGATCCGCACGGCGTCGTTGATCCCGGGCACGAACGTCCCGTGGTCGTTGAGGTAGCGAATGTAGCTGTCACCGTCGGCGTGGGCCGGCGCCGCGATCGCGAGCGCAGTCATCATCACCGTCGCCGTCCATCGCAAGACATTCATCGACCGACCGTAAGCCGATGTGGCTGAACTGCGGCCCCGTTCGGGCGAACATCGGACGATCGGCGTAGCGACGGCTACTTCTCCCTCGTTGTGGGTACCTATCTCAGAGCGATGTCGACAGCCCTTTCGGCGCCGCTGCAAGACGAGGAGGCATTCATGACTGAGCGTTACACCACAACTGACGGCGGCGCCCCGGCCCCCAGTGACAAAGAGTCGCTGACAGTCGGCCCAGACGGCCCGATTCTGCTGCAGGATCACTACCTGATCGAGCAGATGGCGCAGTTCAACCGCGAGCGCATCCCGGAACGCCAACCGCACGCCAAGGGGGGCGGTGCGTTCGGGCACTTCGAAGTGACCGGCGACGTCAGCAAGTTCACCAGGGCGGCGGTGTTCCAGCCGGGCACCAAAACCGACACGTTGATCAGGTTTTCCACTGTGGCCGGCGAGCGCGGCAGCCCAGACACCTGGCGGGACCCGCGCGGGTTTTCGCTGAAGTTCTACACGTCCGAGGGCAACTTCGACATGGTCGGCAACAACACTCCGGTCTTCTTCATCCGTGACCCGATGAAGTTTCAGCACTTCATCCGCTCGCAGAAGCGCATGCAGGCAACCAACCTGCGCGACAACAACATGCAGTGGGATTTCTGGACTCTGACACCGGAGTCCGCGCACCAGGTGACGTGGCTGATGGGAGACCGCGGAATCCCCAAGAGCTGGCGACAGATGAACGGCTACAGCAGCCACACCTACAGCTGGATCAACGCCGGCGATGAGATCTTCTGGGTGAAGTACCACTTCATCAGCGATCAAGGCATCGACTTCCTGACGCAGGACGAAGGCGATCAGCTGGCCGGCGAGGATGGCGACTACCACCAGCGCGACCTCTACGACGCGATCGAAGGCGGCAACTTCCCGAGCTGGACGCTGAAGATGCAGATCATGCCGTTCGAAGACGCCAAGACCTACCGGTACAACCCGTTCGACCTGACCAAGGTGTGGCCGCACAGCGACTATCCCTTGATCGACGTCGGCAAGCTGACGCTCGACCGCAATGTCACCGACTACCACACCGAGATCGAGCAGGCCGCGTTCGAGCCGAACAACATCGTGCCCGGCACCGGCCTGAGCCCGGACAAGATGCTGTTGGCCCGCGGCTTCTCCTATGCCGATGCGCACCGCGCCCGGCTGGGTACCAATTACAAGCAGATCCCGGTCAATTCGCCGCACGTGGAGGTCAATAGCTACTCCAAGGACGGGGCGATGCGGATGAAGAACGTCACCGATCCGGTCTACGCGCCCAACTCCTACGGTGGGCCGCACGCGGATCCGGCGCGCGCCGCCGAGATTCGCTGGCAAGCCGACGGCGAGCTGGTCCGCGCCGCCTACACGCTGCGCCCGGAAGACGACGACTGGGGACAAGCCGGAACCTTGGTACGTGAGGTTTTCGACGACGACGCGCGAGACCGGCTGGTGCACAACATCGTTGGCCACGTATCCAAGGGCGTCAAAGAGCCGGTTCTGTCGAGGGTGTTCGAGTACTGGCGCAATGTCGATCCCGATATTGGAAAAAAGGTTGAGGAAGAATTCCGGGCGGGCTAGAAAACGAATAGCTCCTCTTTGTCGACCGATCGACGGATATTTCTGACTTAACGACGGTATTGAGTCGAAAATCGTCGACGACGACCCGCAAAAGGATTACCGTGCCCTTGACCTCGAAGGTTGAGGTTAGGGAGATAGCGCTCCGACCCGCGCTTGACGCCTGCTGACGTCCCCGGTGGCTTGCCGCCGGCAGCAATCGTCGTGGGGCTGGGTTGGAGCGCTCTTCCTGCGCTTATCCGTAAACCACGGGGGCCGTTGCACGACTGAAGTCAATGCGGCGCGTGTCAACCGGATCGCCACTTGCGGCAGCGTCTTATCGGCAGAGGCGCTTCGCGACGGCGAAATGAGCGCCCCGCGGCGATTGAGCCGGAAGAAGCTGACAAACGCGCT
>CBAAAS010000038.1:0-11455 GCA_964658855.1 uncultured Mycobacterium sp. | reverse complement strand
TATTGGCCTATGACAATCGCCCGAAGCCCGCCATCCGCTACGTCACGCTCGACGAGCTGATACGCCAGAGCGACATGGTCACGCTCCACACTCCGCTGAACGAGGACACCCGCCATCTCCTCGACGGTCGAGGTCTCGAGCAGATGAAGCAGGGCGCATTCGTGATCAATACCGGCCGCGGCGCACTCCTCGGCTCGACGACACCCTGATGGGCTTGGCGTTGCTGCTGGGTCCGGCCAACGTGATCATGCAACTGGCCCGGCCGGGCGTGGGCTACGGCGTCATGGAGAGCCGGGTGGAAAGCGGACGCATCGACCTGCACCCGATCAAGCGGGCTCGCACCACGTTCACCTACCTCGCCGTCGCCATGGCCGGTACCGACATCCAGAAGGCGGCATTTCGGCGCGCGGTGAATAGTGCTCACGCGCAGGTGTACTCCACTCCCGACAGCCCCGTGCAATACAACGCGTTCGACCTCGATCTGCAGCTCTGGGTGGCGGCGTGCCTCTACAAGGGTGGGGTCGACTTCTACCGCACGTTCATCGGCGAGATGGACGACGGCGATGCCGACCGGCACTACCGCGAAGCCGTGGTGCTCGGCTCCACGCTGCAGGTGCCACCGGAGATGTGGCCGGCGGACCGGGCCGCGTTCGACAGCTACTGGAACGAGCAGCTCGACAAGGTCCATATCGACGATGCGGTTCGTAATTACCTGTATCCCATTGCGGTGGGCCGGATTCAGGCGCTGCGTTTACCGGAGGCGGTGCGCCGGCAGCCGGAGAAAATCGGTCTGCTGCTGACCGCCGGCTTTCTACCGCAGCGCTTCCGCGACGAAATGCAATTCGCCTGGGATACCGCCACGCAGCGGCGCTTCGACCGCGTGATCGGGGTGCTGCGCACGCTGAACAACGCGATGCCGCAGTTCGTCCGGCGGTTTCCATTCAACGTCCTACTGTGGGATCTGGACCGGCGGATCAAAGCGGGGCGCCCGTTGGTGTAGCGGCGAATACCCCCTACCGGGACGGGGTCTTGTGTCTACGACGCGATGTCGTATTCAATGCCGTCGTGGGTGGATTGGGCGCGCGTAGGGTCGGTTGCCGTGCGTACTAACGATGACAACTGGGACATAACTACAAGCGTCGGTTCGACCGCGTTATTCGTGGCAATCGCCCGAGCGTTGGAAGCGCAGAAAGCCGATCCGCTGGCCGTCGACCTGTTCGCGGGGATCTTCTGCCACGCGGTGGGCGGCGCCGCTGCCGACGTGCTCGACGGCAAGAACCCCGACCACCAACTCAAATCGCCGGATTTCGGTGAGCATTTCGTCAATTTCCAGGGTGCCCGCACCAGATTTTTCGACAACTACTTCCTGCAGGCCGCCGAGGCCGGGGTCCGTCAGGTGGTGATCCTGGCCGCGGGGCTGGACTCGCGCGCCTACCGGCTGGCCTGGCCTGACGGGACGACGATCTTCGAGCTGGACCGCCCGCAGGTTCTCGATTTCAAGCGCGAGGTGCTTGCCGGGCAGGGGGCCACACCCAATGCCGAGCGCCGCGAGATTGCCATCGACCTCCGAGAGGACTGGCCGCAGGCGTTGCGCGACAGTGGCTTCGACGCATCCAAGCCGTCGGCGTGGATCGCCGAAGGCTTACTGATCTATCTGCCGGCCGCTGCCCAGCAGCAGTTGTTCACCGGCATCGACGCGTTGGCCAGCTCCGGCAGCCACGTCGCAGTCGAGGACGGCGCACCCATGCCGGCCGAGGCGTTCACCGCCGCGGTCGAGGCCGAGCGCGCGGCGCAGGCCGAGGGGGACGAGCGGTTGTTCTTCCAGCTGGTCTACAACGAGCGGCACGCCCCGGCCGAGGAATGGTTCGCAGAGCACGGCTGGAAAGCGGTCGCGACCCCGCTGACCGACTACCTGGAAGAGGTGGGCCGCCCGGTGCCGGGGCCCGACACCGAGGCCGGACCGATGATCGCCCGCAACACTTTGGTCAGGGCGGTCAAAGAGTGAGGGCGCGATGCCGTACAGTCCTCGCGTAATGACATTCATTTTCATTAAGCTTCGCCGCAAGAAAGTTCGAGAACCTATTAGTCTCGTCGCGGCGAAAACCTGTGCTACCCGCTCGATACCGATCGTGACCTGCAGCGTTTTGGGCCGCGCGGCGGAGCGGAGGAGGCCACGTATCCGGAGGTTACGTGCGTCTCGACACATAGCATGTGCGATGCTAGCTTCGCCGAAGTTAGCTTAGGCAATACTACGTCCGAAGGGGAGATCCAGGCGTGGAAACCGCTGAGACCGGCATCATCGCCACCCGGCCGAAAACGGCTCGGGTCGACGACGATGTAGCGAGCCGATTCGCGACCTGTTGCCGGGCGCTCGGGCTGACCGTGTACGACCGCACGCGTCCAGCAGACCTGGCCGCGGCTCGATCCGGGTTCACCGGACTGGTCCGCATCGCTCACGATCAGGCCGACGCGTGGGTCGGGCTGGCCGCGGCCGGCGATCCTTCCCTCCATGTGCTGGAAGCGATTTCGCACAACACCGCCACAGCAGGTGTGCTGCAGCGGCAAGTTCAGCTGACCGAGGGGGTGCTCGGCTTCCTCTACGACAGCGGGCTCTACCTCAAGTTCCGGGCGACTGAGCCCGACGACTTCCACCTTGCGTACGCCTCGGCGCTGGCTGGCGATGGCCAGTTTGCTGCAGCGTTCCAACTGGTCAGCGACGTCAGCCGGCGGCGACCGAGTTCGCACGAAGCTCGTTGGGTGACCTCGACGATCCACTACCGCGCTGAGCGCTGGTCTGACGTCGTCAAACTGCTGTCCCCGATTGTCAACGACCCCAAGCTGGACGAGCGCTTCGCGCACGCCGTCAAGGTTGCTCTCGGGATCTCGCTGGCGCGGCTCGGGATGTTTGCCGCGGCGTTGTCCTACCTCGAGGAGCCGGACGGCCCGGTCGCCGTCGCTGCGGTCGACGGAGCGTTGGCCAGGGCGCTGTCGCTGCGCGCCGATGGGGACGAGGACACCGCTCGCGAGGTGCTTCAGGACCTGTACGCCGCCAACCCGGAAAACGCTCAGGTCGAAGAGGCGTTGACGGACACCAGCTTCGGCATCGTGCCCACCACTTCGGACCGCATCGCCGCCCGCAGCGATCCATGGGACATCGGCACCGAGCCCAAGCCCGGTGACTTCGTCGACCCCGGCGCCCAGGAGCGCAAGGCCGTCCTGCTGTCGGAGGCCGAGCGTGAGCTCGACGAGTTCATCGGACTGGACAAGGTCAAGGATCAGGTCGCGCGGCTCAAAAGCGCCGTGGCGATGGAATTGGTCCGTAAAGAGCGCGGACTCGAAGTGGCTCAGCGCACCCACCACCTGGTGTTCACCGGCCCGCCCGGAACCGGCAAGACCACGATTGCCCGTGTCGTCGCCAAAATCTATTGCGGCCTTGGCCTTTTGAAGAAAGAGAACATCAAAGAGGTCCATCGTGCCGACTTGATCGGTCAGCACATCGGCGAGACCGAAGCCAAGACCAACGCGATCATCGACAGCGCTCTGGACGGTGTGCTGTTCCTCGACGAGGCGTACGCGCTGGTTGCCACCGGCGCCAAGAACGACTTCGGCTTGGTGGCCATCGACACGCTGCTGGCGCGGATGGAAAACGACCGTGACCGTTTGGTGGTCATCATCGCCGGATACCGCGCCGATCTGGATCGGTTCCTGGACACCAACCAGGGTCTGCGATCACGGTTCACCCGGACCATCGACTTCCCGTCCTACCAGCCGCCGGAACTGATCGAGATCGCCAACTTCATGGCCACCAGGCGCGACAGCACATTCGAGCAGGCGGCACTCAATGATCTCGAGGCGCTGTTCGCTCACCTGGCCAGCACGACCAAGGAAGATTCGGTGGGCGTCGAACGTCGCGGCCTCGACATCGCCGGCAACGGACGATTCGTTCGTAACGTCGTCGAAAAGTCGGAAGAGGAACGGGAATTCCGACTCGACCACTCCGAACACGCAAAGACCGGTGAATTCACCGACGAGGAGCTCATGACGATCACCGCCGCCGACGTGGCCAATACCGTGCCGCCGTTGCTCGAGGGCCTGCGGCTGGAGACGCCCGCATGACCACCCCCGCGTCGCCCGACGACCGCCGTTCATTCGCCTCCCGTACCCCGGTGAACGACAACCCCGAAAAGGTGGTCTACCGCCGGGGCTTCGTCACCCGCCACCAGGTGACCGGCTGGCGATTTGTCATGCGCCGCATCGCGTCTGGTGTTGCCCTGCACGACACCCGGATGCTCGTCGACCCCTTACGGACCCAGACACGCGCGGTGTTGATGGGCGTCATCGTGCTGGTCACCGGCCTGGTTGGCTGCTTCGTGTTCTCGCTGATCCGGCCGAACGGCTCGGCGGCCAACAACCTCATCCTGGCTGACCGGACGACGGCGGCGCTCTACGTGCGGGTGGGCGATCAACTTCATCCCGTGCTCAACCTGGCCTCGGCCCGGCTGATCGCCGGCAAGTCGGCCAACCCCACCCAGGTGAAAAGCAGTGAGCTGGACAAGTTTCCGCTCGGCAACCTGATCGGTATCCCGGGTGCGCCGCAGCGGTTGGTGCAGAACACCCGCAAGGATGCCGACTGGACGGTGTGCGACGCGGCGAGCGGTACCGCCGCCGGCGTCACGGTGATCGCCGGAGCTCCGGACAGCACCGGCGCCCGCGCTGCGGCGCTGGAGACCGGCAAGGCCATCCTGGTCACCAACCCCAGCAGCGCCTGGTTGCTGTGGGACGGCAAGCGCAGCCGTATCGACCTCGCCGACCACGCGGTGACCAACGCTCTGGGCCTGGGCAACGACATTCACGCACCGCGCCCTGTCGCCCCCGGCCTGTTCAATGCGATTCCCGAGTCGCCGCCGCTGGCCGCACCCGCCATCCCCGAGGCCGGCGGCCCCGCCCGATTCCCGGTGCCCGCCCCAATCGGCGGCGTCGTGGAATCTCATGCGCTGGAAGGCAACTCGTCCAACTACTACGCAGTGCTACCGGACGGACTGCAGCAGGTCTCGCCGGTGTTGGCCGCTATCCTTCGCAACGCCAACTCCTACGGCCTGGACCAGCCGCCCCGACTGGGTGCCGACAAGGTGGCCAAACTGCCGGTTTCCCGGCAGCTGGACACCAGCCGCTACCCCGAGCAGCGCATCAGCTTGCTCGATGCTGCGCACGACCCCGTCACCTGCGCGCACTGGAGCAAGGCCGCTGGCGCCAGCACCAATTCATTGGCGCTGCTTGCCGGTTCGGCACTGCCGATTCCCGACGCGGTGCACACCGAGGATCTGGTCGGCGCAGGCGCCGGCGGGACAGCCAGCCGGATCGCGATGGCTCCTGGGACCGGGTACTTCGCCCAGACCGTCGGGCAGAACGCGTCGTCACCGGCCGCCGGATCACTGTTCTGGATCTCCGACACCGGCGTGCGGTACGGCATCGACAACGAGGCCGCCCAAGGCGGCGTCACTGGAAACGCGAAAACCGCTGAGGCTCTTGGGTTGACGCAGCCGGCCACTCCGATTCCCTGGTCGGTCCTGTCGCTGTACGCCCCCGGGCCCACACTGTCGCGGGCCGACGCGCTGCTCGCACATGACGGACTGGCGCCCGACTCCCGACCTGGCCGGACCTCTGCCGAAGGGCAAAACCGATGAGCCGCTTGATCTTCGAGGCACGCCGCCGGCTGCCTTCGCCGGTGACCCGTAAGGGCAGCATCAACATCGAATCACCGCCGGAACTGCCGCGGGTGATTCCGCCGTCGTTGCTGAAGCGGGCGCTGCCGGTGGTGATCGTATTGCTGATTGTCGGGATGATCGTCGCGATGGTTGCCACCGGAATGCGACTCATCTCGCCGCAGACCCTGTTCTTCCCCTTCGTTCTACTGCTGGCCGCCACCGCGTTCTTTCGCGGTGACAACAAATCGAGCACCGCAGAGATCGACGCCGAGCGCGCCGACTACCTGCGCTACCTGTCGGTGGTCCGGGACAACGTCCGCGCGCAGGCCGCCGCGCAGCGCGCCGCCGCCGAATGGTCGCACCCGAACCCGGCGGATCTGGCCGCCATCCCCGGGTCGCGACGGCAGTGGGAACGCGACCCCCAGGACGGCGACTTCCTGGTGGTGCGTGCCGGCGTGCACTCGGCCGCGTTGGACACCGCGCTGCGGGTCAACGACACCGCCGACGAGGTCGACCTGGAGCCAGTGTCGCACAGCGCATTACGCAGCCTGCTGGACACCCAGCGGACTGTGCGCGACATCCCGACCGGGATCGACCTGACCAAGCTGTCGCGGATCACCGTGCTCGGCGACGAAGACGAGGTTCGCGGCGCGCTGCGAGCCTGGGTGGCTCAGGCGGTGACCTGGCATGACCCCACGGTGCTCGGTGTGGCGGTCGCTACGCCGGACCTGGAGTCGCCAGACTGGTCTTGGCTGAAATGGTTGCCGCACGTGGACATCCCGGCCGAAGCGGACGGAGTGGGCCCGGCCCGTTACCTGTCCAGCAAGCCCGACGAGCTGGCCGCACTGCTCGGGTCGACGCTGTCTGACCGCCCGTCGTTCGCCGCCGGGCCGGCGGACGCGTTGCGACACTTGCTGATCATCGTCGACGATCCAGACTTCGATCTGGGCGCCTCACCGCTGGCGGCTGCGCGGGCCGGTGTCACCGTCGTCTATCGATCGACCACCGCCCCGCACCGGGAGCAGTACTCGGATCCCGAGCGGCCGATCCTGCGGCTTGCCGGAAATGCCATCGAACGCTGGCAGACCGGCGGCTGGCAGCACTACATCGGCAGCGCAGACTCTTTGGGCGTCGACGACGCGGCGCACGTCGCGCGCCGGCTGTCCCGCTGGGACTCCAACCCGACACACAGCGGCCTGCAGTCGACAGCCACCCGCGGCGCGACGTTCACGACGTTGCTGGGCATTCCGGATGCGTCGCGACTCGACGTCCCGACGCTGTGGGCACCGCGACACCGCGATGAAGAGTTGCGGGTGCCGATCGGTGTCACGGCCACCGGTGAGCCGCTGATCTTCGACCTCAAAGACGAAGCCGAAGGTGGGATGGGCCCACACGGCTTGATGATCGGTATGACCGGTGCCGGCAAGTCACAGACCTTGATGTCAATTCTGTTGGCGCTGTTAACGACTCATTCGGCCGAGCGGCTGATCGTGATTTACGCGGACTTCAAGGGTGAGGCCGGTGCGGACATTTTCCGCAACTTCCCCCAAGTCGTCGCGGTCATCTCCAACATGGCCGAGAAGAAGTCGCTGGCCGACCGGTTCGCCGATACGCTGCGCGGTGAAGTGGCCCGCCGCGAAACGCTGCTGCGCGAGGCCGGCCGCAGGGTCCAGGGCAGCGCGTTCAACTCGGTGACCGAGTACGAGAACGCGATCGCGGCCGGGCATGACCTGGCACCGATCCCGACGCTGTTCGTCGTCGCCGACGAGTTCACCCTGATGCTGTCCGACCATCCCGAATACGCGGAGCTGTTCGACTACGTGGCCCGTAAGGGTCGCTCGTTCCGGATTCACATCCTGTTCGCGTCGCAGACGCTGGATGTCGGCAGGATCAAGGACATCGACAAGAACACCTCGTACCGGATCGGTCTGAAGGTGGCCAGCCCCGCGGTGTCGCGGTCGATCATCGGTGTGGAAGACGCGTACCACGTCGATGCGGGTCGGGAGAACAAGGGCGTCGGATTCCTGGTGCCCGCGCCCGGGGCCGCTCCGATCAAATTCCGCAGCACCTACGTCGACGGTATCTACGACCCGCCGCAGGCGCCGAAAACGCTTGTGGTGCACTCGGTCCCCGAGCCCAAGGTGTTCACTGCAGGCCGGGTGGAACCCGACCTGACCACGGTGATCGCCAAGAACGGACACGAAGAACCGATCGCGCCGTCACGCAAGCTGATCGCCACTATCGGTGACCAGTTGGCGCGTTTCGGTCCACGCGCCCCCGAGCTGTGGCTGCCGCCGCTCGACGAGGTGATTCCGCTGAGCGCCGCGCTCGCGCGTGCATCGGTGCCTCGGGGTGAATGGCGTTGGCCGTTGGGCGAGATCGACCGGCCTTTCCAGATGCGCCGCGATCCGCTGGTGTTCGACGCGCGGTCCTCGTCCGGCAACCTGCTGATCCACGGTGGTGCAAAGTCCGGTAAATCGACTGCGCTGCAGACGTTCATCTTGTCGGCGGCGAGCCTGCACTCGCCCCGTGAGGTGAGCTTCTACTGCCTGGATTACGGCGGCGGTCAGCTGCGCGACCTGGAAGGCCTGGCTCACGTCGGTAGCGTCGCGTCGTCGCTGGAACCCGAGCGCATCCGCCGTACCTTCGGCGAGATCGAGCAGCTGCTGCGCTCGCGTCAGCAGCGGGATGTCTTCCGCGACAAGCAAGGTCCGGACGACGGGCTTGGCCAGGTGTTCCTGGTCATCGACAACCTGTATGCGTTCAGCCGGGACAACACCGACCAGTTCAGCACCCGAAACCCGTTGCTGAGCAAGGTGACCGAATTGGTCAACATCGGTCTGGCCTACGGCATCCATGTGGTTGTCACCACGCCGAGCTGGCTCGAGGTGCCGTTGGCGATGCGCGACGGTCTCGGTATGCGACTGGAGCTCAAGCTGCACGACGCGCGGGACAGCAACGTCCGGGTGGTCGGTGCACTGCACCGCCCGGCCGAGGGCGTGCCCGCCGACCAGCCGGGCCGCGGTCTGACCATGGCCGCCGAGCATTTCCTGATCGCCGCACCCGAGCTCGACCAGGTCGCCGCCATCAATGCCCGGCACGAGGGGATCACCGCGCCACCGGTGCGGCTGCTGCCGACCAATCTGGAGCCCTCGGTGCTCGAGCCGGTCTACGGCGGTTCCGATCGGATTGTGATCGGTCAGCGCGAAGAAGACTTGGCCGCAGTGCAGATCGACTTTGCGCGGGATCCGCTGCTGTTGGTGCTTGGTGACACCAGGACCGGCAAGACGACCTTGCTGCGGCACATCATCCGCACCATCCGGGACAACTCGACACCGGACCGGGTCGCCTTCACGGTGGTGGATCGGCGACTGCACCTCGTCGACGAGCCGCTGTTCCCGGACAACGAGTACACCGCCAACATCGACCGGGTGACCCCGGCGATGCTCGGGTTGTCGGGGCTGATCGGGAAGCGGCGGCCGCCGGCAGGTCTGGACGCGTCGCAGCTGACCGGATGGTCGTTTGAAGGCCACACCCACTACCTGATCATCGACGACGTCGACCAGATACCGGATTCTCCGGCGATGACGGGACCCTATGTGGGTCAGCGTCCTTGGACTCCGCTCATCGAATTGCTGGCTCAGGCAGGCGATCTGGGCCTGCGGGTCATCGTCACCGCGCGCGCTAGCGGTGCTGCGCACGCGTTGATGACCAGTCCGTTGCTGCGCCGGCTCAACGACCTGCAGGCGACCACGCTGATGTTGTCGGGCAACCCGGTCGACGGCGGCAAGGTTCGCGGTCAGCGGTTCGACCGGTTGCCCGCGGGTCGGGCAATTCTGTTGACCGACAGCGACACTCCCACCTACGTGCAGTTGGTCAATCCGCTCGTCAACGAAAGTGCCGCCGTCGATGGCGGCCGTTGAGTTCCAACGAAAGGGGTATGAGTCATGACACTGCAAGTTGTTCCCGAAGGTCTGGCGTCGGCCAGCGCCGCCGTCGAAGCCATCACCGCCCGGCTGGCGGCCGCGCACGCGGGCGCCGCACCGGCCATCACGGCCGTCATCCCGTCGGCGGCTGACCCGGTCTCGCTCCAGACCGCGGCCGGCTTCAGTGCCCAGGGCACCGAGCATGCGGCGGTCGCCGCCGAAGGTGTCGAGGAACTCGGCCGCGCCGGTGTCGGTGTCGGTGAGTCTGGTGTGAGTTATGCAGTGGGCGACGCCGCTGCCGCAGCGACTTACTCGGCCGGCCACTGACAATGACCGCGCCGGTGTGGATGGCTTCGCCGCCTGAGGTGCATTCAGTGCTCCTCAGCAGCGGTCCAGGACCCGGGTCGCTGTTGGCGGCCGCGGGGGCTTGGACTGCGCTGAGCACTGAATATGCCTCGGCAGCAAGCGAACTCACCTCACTTCTAGGCGCGGTCCAAGCAGGCGCGTGGCAAGGCCCGAGTGCCGAAGAATACGTGAGCGCGCACCTGCCGTATCTGGCGTGGCTCACTGAGGCCAGTGTCAACAGCACCGCGGCGGCGGCTCAGCACGAGGTCGCCGCTGCCGCCTACACCGCCGCGCTGGCTGCGATGCCGACGATTCCGGAGCTGGCGACCAACCACGTCATCCACGGCGTACTGATCGCGACCAACTTTTTCGGTCTCAACACGATTCCGATCGCGCTCAACGAGGCCGACTACGTCCGGATGTGGATTCAGGCGGCCACTACGATGGCGACCTACCAAGGTGTGTCCGGGTCGGCGTTGGCGTCGGCTCCGCGCACTGAGGCGGCGCCGCCGGTGCTCAAGACCAACAATGCGCTGGCGGCTTCGGCAAATCCGTCGGCGTCCTCGGGCGACTTCTTCACCGACCTCTACAACCAATTGGTGCAGCTCTTCCAGGATCCGAGCGGGACGATCAGCGCCATCATCGCCAACCCGAGCACCTATTTTCCTTTGTTGTTCTTCGTCGCATACGAGGTGTCGACCAGCATCGCCGCGGCGATCACCTATCCGTTGTTGACCGCCGCCGCCATCCTGGCGGTGGTGCTTCCGGCAGCGTTGCAACAGCTTCTGGCGAACCCGGCTGGGGTGCCGCCGATGCTGACCGCACCGGCCGGCAGCGCCCCGCAGTCGGTTTCACCGATGCCGGCCGCGGCTCTCACCTCGACGGGAACGGCCGCATCTGCGACAGCTCCGGCTCCGACGTCACCGGCCGGTGCCGGCGCGGGCGCGGGCGCGGCGGCTACGCCCGCGACGGCCGGGTTCCCCTACATGGTGGGCGGCATCGGTCCCGACGACGGCCCCGGACCGACATTGATCGACCGCGACGAGAACAAGGCGCCGGCGGGCGCCATTGCCGCCGCAGCGGCCGTGAGTGCGGCGAGTCGAGCAAAGGCGCCGACGCGTCGGCGGCGGAAGTCCGAGATGCGCGACCATGCAGACGAATTCGCCGACATGAACGTCGATGTCAACCCGGACTGGGGTTCGCCGAGTGATCGCGAACCGGTCGCTGCGGCGGTGGCCTCGCAGAGCGGTACCGGTGCCCTGGGGTTCGCCGGGACGGTGGAAAAAGACAGATCCGCGGAAGCGTCGGGACTGACGACGTTGAGCAGCAACGGTTTTGGCAACGGTCCGCGCATGCCGATGGTGCCGGGCACATGGGATCCGGACGCATCGGAGGGGGAGGGGGACCAGAGCTGAGCGGGTGTTTGCGTGGCAAGGGTAATCGGACGAGGAGAGGATTTCGGGGATGAGTTTGTTGGAT
>CBAAAS010000037.1:0-11520 GCA_964658855.1 uncultured Mycobacterium sp. | reverse complement strand
TCGACGTCGAGATGAACACCGTCGAGGGATACGCCACGTCGGGCTGGAACTCCGGATACGGCGACATGGTGATGCTGCCGGACCTGTCGACGCTGCGGCGGGCACCGTGGCTGCCGGGCACGGCGCTGGTGCTCGCCGATTTGACGCGGCACGACGGCAGCCCGATCGAGCCCTCGCCGCGTCGTGTTCTGAGTCGCCAGTTGGATCGGCTGCGCGAGCACGGGCTGCGTGCCTACGTCGCCACCGAGCTGGAATTCATTGTCTTCGACGACACGTACCGACAGGCCTGGGCCAGTGGTTACCGCGAGCTGACTCCGGCCAGCGACTACAACCTGGACTACGCGGTAATGGCCTCGAGCCGTCTCGAGCCGCTGTTGCGCGACCTCCGCCAGCACATGCAGGGCGCGGGACTGCAGTGGGAGGCCGTCAAGGGGGAGTGCAACCTAGGGCAGCAGGAGCTCGGGTTCCGCTACGACGAGGCGCTGGTCAGCTGTGACAACCACGGCGTCTACAAGAACGGCGCAAAGGAAATCGCCGACCAGCACGGCAAATCGCTGACCTTCATGGCGAAATACGATGAGCGCGAAGGCAACAGCTGCCATATCCACATTTCCCTTCGGTCGCTTGAGGGCGCCGCGGTCTTCGCCGACGCCGATCAACCGCACGGCATGTCGCCGATGTTCCGCAGCTTTGTCGCGGGCCAGTTGGCCACGCTGCGGGAGTTGACACTGCAGTACGCGCCGAACATCAACTCCTACAAGCGGTTCGCCGATCGCAGCTTCGCGCCGACGGCGGTCGCGTGGGGCATGGACAACCGGACCTGTGCGCTGCGTGTCGTCGGTCACGGCGACAATTTGCGGGTGGAATGCCGGGTGCCCGGCGGGGATGTCAATCAGTACCTCGCGGTGGCGGCGCTGATCGCCGGGGGGCTGCACGGTATCGAGCACGAACTGCCGTTGCCGGATCCGTGCGCGGGCAATGCTTATCAGCTTGCCGCAGCCGGCGATGCCGAGCGGTTGCCCGGTACGCTGGCCGAAGCTGCGACGCTGTTCGCGGCGTCAGCGGTCGCCCGGCAGGCATTCGGCGACGACGTGGTCGACCATTACGTCAACTACGCCCGCGTCGAGGTGGCCGCTTTCAATGCGGCGGTCACCGATTGGGAGCGAGTGCGTGGTTTTGAGCGGTTCTAGACCACCGGCGACGATGCGGGACGGCACGTCCCGAGGTGGAGTCGGGCAATCCAGCACCAAGCCCCCGGTGATCGGTCTGACCACCTATCTGAACCGAGCGCAAATGGGAGTGTGGGATGTGCGCGCCAGCTTCCTTCCGGCGGTTTACTTTCAAGGTGTCACCGCGACCGGCGGGGTGGCGCTTCTGCTGCCCCCGCAGCCGGTGGACGCCGAGATCGCCGACCGGGTTCTCGACAGCCTGGACGGGCTGTTGATCACCGGTGGTAACGACGTCGATCCCGCTGCCTACGGTCAGCAGCCGCATCCGAGTACCGACAAGCCCGCACAGCACCGCGACGCGTGGGAGTTCGCGCTGTTGCGTGGCGCGCTCCAGCGACAGCTTCCGGTGTTGGGGATCTGCCGGGGCGCGCAGGTACTCAACGTCGCCCTGGGCGGAACGCTGCACCAACACCTGCCCGATGTCATCGGCCACAGCGGACACCGGGCCGGCAATGCCGAATTCAGCACTTTGCCAGTGCGGACAGTGCCGGGCACCCAGTTGGCCGACCTGGTCGGCGAATCCGTCGACGCGCGCTGCTATCACCATCAGGCCATTGCCGAGGTCGGCGAGGGCCTGGTCGTCAGCGGCTGGGATGCCGACGGCGTGATCGAGGCATTAGAGCTGCCGGGCAAGGGCTTTGCGCTCGCCGTCCAGTGGCATCCGGAGGAGAGTTTGGACGACCTGCGGCTGTTCTCGGCGATCGTCGAGGCAGCGCGGGCATATGCGAACGAGAAGGAGCGGCATTAATGGCCATTGACCTGACGCAGCGGCTGGCCGGAAAAATCGCCGTAGTCACCGGTGGTGGCGGCGGTATCGGGCTGGCTTCGGCCCGGCGGCTGCATGCTGAGGGGGCCACCGTGGTCATCGCCGATATCGACGAGCGGACCGGCACCGTGGCAGCCGAAGAGGTAAGCGGTCTGTATGTGCCAGTGGATGTTTCGGACGAGGCCTCGGTGAACTCGCTGTACGATCTCGTGGCGAGCAGCTACGGGTCGGTGGATATCGCGGTCAACAACGCCGGTATTTCGCCATCGGATGACGATCTGATCGAAAACACCGAGCTGCCGGCCTGGCAGCGGGTTCAAGACGTCAACCTCAAGTCGGTGTATCTGTGCTGCCGGGCGGCGTTGCGGCACATGGCACCTGCGGGTCGCGGGTCGATCGTCAACATCGCGTCGTTCGTTGCGGTGATGGGTTCGGCGACGTCGCAGATTTCCTACACCGCGTCCAAGGGCGGGGTGTTGGCCATGTCTCGCGAGCTCGGCGTGCAATTTGCCCGCCAAGGCATCCGGGTCAACGCGCTGTGCCCCGGGCCGGTGAATACCCCTCTGCTGCAAGAGCTTTTCGCCAACGACCCCGAACGAGCCGCCCGGCGGATGGTGCACGTGCCGATGGGCCGATTCGGCGAGGCCGACGAAATCGCCGCCGTGGTCGCCTTTTTGGCGAGCGATGATGCATCGTTCATCACCGCGGCGAGCTACCTCGTCGACGGCGGTATCAGCGCCGCCTATACCACCCCGCTGTAGAGGTCAGCCGCCGATGGTGATCAGCGGGATCGCCATCTCGGCGGGTGTTGCGCCGCCGTGT
The DNA here is from genome assembly GCA_964658855.1 of uncultured Mycobacterium sp. GTDB lineage: Bacteria > Actinomycetota > Actinomycetes > Mycobacteriales > Mycobacteriaceae > Mycobacterium. The sequence continues at coordinate 8,703 of CBAAAS010000037.1, read as the reverse complement.
AATCCGACGAGCTGAGCGACTTCCGGTGGTTCCCGCTGGGTCGCGAACACCGCCGTGTCACCATTACAGATGACGACGACATCACCGATGCGAGCCGTGTGCTCGGGACGCACCGGCCCGAAAAGCCCGGCGGCGATGGCATTGTCGCGGCTACACACCGCTGCTCGGTCGCCCAAGAGTTCGGTCCAGGCGGCGATGACGTCCGGCGTCGCGCCCGGCTCGGTGTGCAGGTAGCGCACCCGCGGCTCACCGGCGACCACCCGCACACCGGCCGACAGTCGCGGATCGGCATCCAGATCGATCCGCGCATCGGCCGCTACGTTGAGGCCGCCGTGGTCGGCGGTGATCAGCAACGCGGCGTCGGACGGCAGCGATTCGACCAGTCGCGTGAGCAACCTGTCGACGTAGGCGCCCGCGGCGTGCCACTGCGCGGAGCCGACACCGAACAGATGCGCGGCGGTATCCAGCGCCGAGGTGTAGGCGTAGACCAATCCCGCTGTCGCGCTTACTTGTCCGGTCACCACGCCGGCATAGTCGTCGTCGTAGTCGGTCGGGCAGAACTGAGCACCGCGGTAGGCCGCCTCGGTGAGGCCGCTGCCGACGAACGGCGCGGGCAGCACGGCGAGGGCGTCGACACCGGCTTGCCGCAGACGTTCGAACCAGGTTGGAACGGGCTGCCATTGGGCTGCCGGCGGATCGCCACGCCAGGCAATATGGGTCAGCACTTGGTCGCTGTCGGGAAGCTTCACCGTGAAACCCAGGATCCCATGCTGACCGGGTACCGCCCCGGTGCCCAGCGACGCCAGGCTGGTCGGAGTGGTCGAGGGGAAGGTGCAGACCAACTCGTCCAGCCCGCCCAGTTCGCCCGTCAGCACCGATGCGAGCAGCGGTGCACTGCCTGCTAATTCGGGCAGTAGATGCCAGCCCATCCCGTCGACGAGCACCACGACGACTCGTCGTACATCGCCGACGTGCTCGGCCAGATTCAGCGCGTCCGGCGCCTGCGGAACTCCGAGAAGGGCCGCCGCACTCGGCAGCACATCGCAGATCGAACGCGGCGATCGCGAGCGCGGCGTAGCCGGGTGAAGCGGGTCGCCGCTCGACAAACCGGGCGCCAATGTCAGTCCGACAGTCCCAGAAGTGCGTTCTCGACGACTTCGGGCAGCGCCGGGTGAATCCAGTACTGGCCGCGCGCCATGTCGTGAACGCTCAAGCCGAAGGTCATCGCCTGAATGAGCGGTTGGATGATCGAGGAGGCTTGTTGTCCCATGATGTGGGCACCAAGTAGGCGACCGCTCTTGGAATCCGAGATGAGTTTCACGATGCCGACGGTGTCTTCGGTGGCCCAGCCGTAAGCGACATCCCCGTAATCCTGAATCTTGCAGGAAACCTCGAAACCCTTTGCCACCGCCTCGTTCTCGGTCAGCCCGATGTAGGCGATCTGCGGATCGGTGAACACCGCGGCGGGAACGTAACGGTGATCGGTGGCGACCATAGATGCGGTGTCGTCCCAGTCTTGGAGCAGGTTACGCTGCACCACGCGTGCTTCGTGGTTGGCGACATGCTTGAGCTCATACGGCGATGACACATCGCCGAGCGCGAAAACGTTGCGCGCAGTGGTCCGTTGGTAGTTATCGACGACGACGCGGCGATCGTCGAGCTCGATTCCGGCCTTCTCAGCGTCCAGTCGATCGCCGTTGGAACGCCGCCCGGTGGCCACCAGTACGACATCGGCTTTCAACTCCGAGCCATCGTCGAGTTCGAGGACGGTGCCGGAGCGGTCCTCGTGCGAGCCGAGAATATTGCGGTGGCTGCGTACTTCCCACTTGCGCGACGCGATGTGAGTGAACTTTCTGGCCAAGGTGTCGTCCAGATGCCGCAGCAGTTCGCCGCCGCGGATCACCATCGTGATCCTTACCCCGAGGGCGGAGAAGATGTGCGCGAACTCGCACGCCACGAAACCGCCACCGACGATCACCATGTGTTTGGGCAGTTTCGGGAGCCGCATGATGTCGTCGCTGGTGTAGTAACGCACCCCGCAGTCCAGGATGGCCGGCGGAACTTCGGCGCGCGCACCCGCAGCGATCACCACCTTTTCGGCGGTGAACTCTTTGCCGTCCTCGGTACGCAGCAGATAGTGACCGTCGTCCTGCACTCCGGCGAAGCGCGTGTGGGTGTCGTAGACGTCAACGTTGGGTTGAGCCCGTCGATAGTCCTCACCGCCGATCGCGATCGGGTCGATGCGGCCGAATACGCGCGAGACGATGTCGTCCCAGCGCACCCGGTCGATGTGTGCATCGATGCCGTAACGCGATGCGGTCCGGATTGTTTCGGCCACCTCAGCGGCGTAGACGAACATCTTGGTCGGAATGCAGCCGACGTTGAGGCACGTGCCGCCGAAAGTTCCCTGCTCGCAGATCGCCACCCGTTTCTTGGCGTAGCGGTCACTGAGAATGCTGTTGCCGGAACCGGTTCCGATGATCGCCAGGTCGTAGCTTTCCATCCAGCAGCCCTTCAGCCGTTGTGCGACGCGACGCCGGCGGCCGCACCCAGGTAGTCGTCCAGCCAGGTGTCCAGCTGCTGGTACGCAACCCTTCGCGGCTGCGGCATGGACAGGAACACATCGTGTTTGGCGTCGATCACCGGAACGATGTTGGTGCGGTTACCGATACATCCGGCCCAGCGCGCAATGTGTTTGACGTCGAGAACCGCATCACCACATTGCAGGGCGGCAGCGTCCGATGCTTCGATCACGCTGTGGTCGGAGCGCAGGATCAGGTTGGGTACGCCGACATCGAGTCCACGGTGCAGCTTTGTCTGGCCGGCTCGCACGGCGGACAACCAGCCGAAGGTAATAGGGAAGCCGCCCAATGGTTTCCACTGCAGGTCGTAGTCGAACTCACCGTGGTAGTCGCGGTGCAGGCTGGCGCCGTAGCCGCCACCGGTCTCACGCGGGGCGCGCGCGACCCGTTTGGTGCCGGCGCGGGCGATGGCGGCGATCAGCGCCCTCGTCGGCGGCCAGCGCAGCGGCATCGGCCCGGGCACGTCCAGGAAAGGGCTGTTGAGCACCAGCCCTGTCACCCGTGCGCGGCTGATCGCGCCACGTCGCCGCAGCCGGTCCAACCACAGCGAGACGATCAGGCCACCGGCCGAATGCCCGTACACCAGCACCCGAGCCGACCCCGTCTCCTGGCCGATGATCTCGACCGCGCGATCGAGTTCACGGTCGTAGCGCGCCAGGTCGGTAATGAAGTGCGGCGTCAGGCCGCTGCGCGACGACCGGCCGCACTTGCGTAAGTCGAGCGCATAGAACGCGAAGCCGCGGCCGGCGAAGTGATCGGCCAGCGAGGTGTGGAAGAAATAGTCGGTGTAGCCGTGCACCGCGAGGACGGCATCGGTGGCCGGCTCCGCATCACCCCGACGCAGCAGCGTCGCGTCAATACGGCCCTCGCCGTCGGGATCGTCGCCCAGCGGGATGGTGAGTTGCCAGTAGCCGGGCAGAACGTCGGGCTGCCAGCCAGTCACGCACGTCAGCTTAAAGCCTGCCCGGTCCGCCACGTCGGCGCGCATCCTCGGCGCCATTCGGCAGTTACCGAGACGAGTTTGCTACTGCCTGTCAGAATTCGTCCGGGGGCCAAGCCTATTCTCCTGGGAGTCACCTCATGTCTGACGCAGCCCCACCCTTGCAGTGGCAGCCGTCGCAGCAGGCAAAGCCACTGGAATTTGATGCGTTTCTGTCCTACACGCACAGTGATCGGCCGGTCGTTAGCGGAATCCAAAAGGGTCTGCACCATATCGGGCGGCGGCTGGGCCAACTACGCGCGCTGCGGGTTTTTCGCGATGACACAGATTTGACAGCCAGCCCGGACCTGTGGGGCCGCATCACCGACGCGATGGACCGCTCGCGTTATCTGATCATGACGCTGTCTCCACAAGCGGCCCAATCGGTGTGGGTCAATCGGGAGATCAGCTACTGGCTCGAACGCCGCGGCCGCGAGCACCTGATGCTGGTAGTGGCCTCTGGACAGCTGCGCTGGGACGAGGCCACCGCACGGTTTGATCCGCAAACATCGAACGCCGCCCCGCCAGTGCTGACCCAGCCCGGATCGCTGCCGGTTGAGCCATTGTTCATCGATATCAGCGACGAATGGCCATGGGACTATCGCGGACCGACGTTCCGCGACAAGATCACCTCGCTCGCGGCTCCGATTCACGGCAAGCCCAAGGACCAGCTGGCCAGCGACGACTTGCGCGAGCAGCGCCGATTCCGCCGGCTGCGTGCTGCAGCGATCAGCGGGCTGATTCTGCTGACCGTAGTCGCGGTCGTTGCCGCGCTGGTTGCTGTCGCGCAACGACAAACAGCCATTCGGCGACTGCACGACGCAACGGTGGCAAAACTCAACGCCGAAGCGACGGCGATGCTGACCGGCAGCAGTCCCGGGGGCGACTCGCGTGCACTGCAGGAAGTGCTTGCCGCGAACGCCATCGAGCCCAACAAAGTACCCATCCTGAATGCTCAGATTGCGCGGTTCAGCACGCAAAAGATCATTGATCTCGGTGTCGCCTTGCCCGCGCACTCATTGGCATACAGCCCCGACGGCAGCCGACTCGTGACCGGACAAGTCGACGGAACATTGCGCCAATGGGACGCCGCGACCGGTAAACCAGTGGGCAGTCCCATGAAAGGCACCGGCCTGATCTCCGGCCTCGTTTACACACCTGACGGGCAGACAATCGCCTCGTCGAGCAGCGACGGGACCATGCGGCTGTGGAACGCAAACACCAGTGCCGCGCTCAATCCCGACCCGCAGCACGTCGACGGGATGTTCACCATCGCGATGGCGCCTGACGGCAAGTCCGTCGTTACGGCGGGTGACAACGATGCACTCCGGCTATGGGACGCCAGCAGCGGCCAATTGCTCGCCACCCAAATGGTGTTCGCCAATCCGTCGGCGTCGATCCAAGATGTGGAATTCGACCGCAGCGGCCGGGTGTTCGCCCTGACTTCACTGACCGGGGGCATAGCTATTTACCACACAAGCCCGTTTGAACCGGCCAATCCAATCGTGGTCAAGGGTGGTCCCGTGCCGGCACAGCGGCTCGCATTCAGCCCCGACGGCCATATCCTTGCGGCTGGCGCCAACACCCTGGAGCTGTGGAACACCGACACCGGCGCACTCGTCCGATCAATCCAGGCCGCGCCGTCGCCGATGGCTTTTCCCTTCGCCGTAGCCGTGAGCCCGGACGGACATCGCGTTCTCACCGGCCGCACCGACGGTGCGTTACAGCTGTGGGATCCCGACGCCGGCACGCAAATCGGTCAGACGATGCTCGGACACACCGGTCCAGCGGATGCTGCGGCGTTCAGTCCCGACGGCCGTCAGATTGCCAGCAGCAGTCGCGACGGGACGCTTCGGCTCTGGAGCGCCACCGTCGGGCAATCGATGAAGGGCATAGACCCCGCCGTCGGCTCGGTCGCGTTCAGTCCCGACGGAAAGCGGGTTGCGGCCATCGGTGATACCGCCGTTCAACAGTGGGACGTCAATTCCGGTCAACCCTTGCCGGCACTTCCACTGGGCGCATCGGGAGAAGCATCATTCGGCTACGTCGACGGCGGTCGGATCGTGACTGCCAGGCCCGACGGAGCCGTCCAGGTGTGGGACGCCAACACTGGGCAACCGACCGGACCGCCGGTCCACCTTGGGGTGCAGGCAAACCTCATGCAATTTGCATTTTCTCCTGACGGGCGGCTGGTCGCGACCGGCGAGCTGGCTGACGCTGTCGTGCGACTCTGGGATGTCGCGACCGGGCAATCCGTTGGCCAGCCGATGATCGGCGACCCCACGCAGACTTCCCCTGAACTGGCGTTCAGCCCGGATGGCAAGCGTCTCATCGTCGGTTACGACGACGGCGGCCTGCGGATGTGGGACGTTGACGCCACCCAGCCTGACGGAGCCGTCATGACAACCCCCGGACCGCTGAACCCGATCGAGGTGGTCAAGTTCAGTCGTGACGGCGACACGGCCGCCGTCGGGCGCGTGGACGGTGTCGTGGAGCTGTGGGATCTGCACACACGAAAACAGCGGGCGCACAGCCCGCTGCGCGGCCACACCAGCGGAGTTGGGAGCGTGGCTTTCGGGCCCGGCAATCAATTAGTCAGCGGCGCAAGTGACGGGACCCTGCGCCAATGGGACACCGCCACGGGGCAACCGACCGCCGCGCCGGAATCGGGCTCGGACAGCTTCGACAGCGTGGCGCTGAGCCCGGACGGGCGACTGGCCGCATCGGCAAGCATTTATCTAGGAACCGTGCGGCTGTCGCCCGCCAGGTCCGACCCAGCCCAGCTGTGCGACAAACTGTCGACCAACATGAGCCGCAAACAGTGGCGCGACTGGGTGTCGCCCGGTATCGGATACGTGACCCTCTGCCCAGGCCTTCCCATGGCGGCGGAGTGAAATTGATGTCGTTGCTGCGCGTCCGGTACGCAGCTTCAACGGGAGTGGCCGAAGCAAGCGGGATAACCTGACGAGCGATACAGCCCGCGATTGCAAAGGACGAACAACTCGGTGTCAGACCCGCAGGCAGGGACAACCTCAAAGGTCGACGCCGTGCTGGTCGGAACCGGGATCATGAGCGCCACTCTGTCGGCGCTGTTGCGCCGGCTGGAGCCGAACTGGTCTATCACCGTCGTCGAGCGCCTCGACGGCGCCGCAGCCGAGAGCAGCGACCCGTGGAACAACGCCGGCACGGGTCACGCGGGGTTGTGCGAGCTCTTCTACACCCCGCAGCGGCCCGACGGTTCGATCGACATCACCAAAGCGGTGCGGGTGAACGAGCAGTTTCAGGTGACCCGCCAGTTCTGGGCGTACGCGGCCGACCACGGCATGCTGTCCGATGTCCGTGGCTTTTTGAATGCCGTTCCGCACGTCAGCTTCGTGCAAGGCGCCGAGCGCGTCGAGTATCTGCGCCGCCGTCACCGAGCACTGGCCGATAATCCGCTGTTCGCCCGCAATGAGTGGGTGCAGGGTGGCGACGAATTCGCTCGGCGGCTGCCGTACATGGCCGCCAAGCGCGACCTCGCGGGACCTGCCGCGCCCATTGCGCTCAGTTGGGCAACCGACGGGACCGACGTCGACTTCGGTGCGCTGTCGCGTCAACTCATCGGCTACGGGCTGCGCAACGGAACCACCGCGTTATTCGGCCACGAGGTCCGCAACCTGACCCGTCAGCGTGACGGCAGTTGGACGTTGACCATGCGCAACCGTCGCCGCGGCGACAGCCACAAGCTGAACGCCGCGTTCGTTTTCGTCGGCGCCGGGGGACAGGCACTGCCATTGCTGCAGAAGTCAGGCATCAAAGAAATCAACGGCTTTGGTGGCTTCCCGGTCGGCGGACGATTTCTTCGTAGCGGCAACCCAGCGGTCACCAGTCGGCACCGGGCCAAGGTCTACGGACTGCCGGCCCCAGGCGCGCCGGGGATGACGGCGGCCCACCTCGACACCCGGATCGTCAACGGCAGGCCATGGCTGATGTTCGGTCCGTTCGCCGGCTGGTCGCCAAAGTTTCTCAAGCACGGGCATTTCAGCGATCTGCCGCGATCTGTGACGCTCGGCAATCTTTCGACCGTGATCGGAGCAGGGCTCGGTCAACGGGAGCTGGTCAACTATCTGATCGGCCAGCTGCGGATGTCGAAGGCCACACGTGTCGAGGCATTGCGCGAATTCGCCCCCAGCGCAGTCGATTCCGATTGGAACCTGACAACCTCTGGTCAACGGGTCCAGGTGATGCGACGCGACGGACGCCGAGGCGGCCGGCTCGAGTTCGACACCACGGTGCTCACCGCGGCGGACGGCAGCATCGCCGGACTGCTCGGCGCATCGCCGGGAGCCTCGACCGCGGTGACCGCGATGCTCGACGTGCTGCAGCGCTGCTTTCCCGACCGATACCCGGCGTGGCTGCCGACGTGCAAGGAGATGATTCCGTCGTTGGGCGTCACCTTGTCCACCGAGCCGGCCCTGTACGACGAGTTGCGATCGTGGACCACCAAGTCGCTTGCCCTGGAGGATGTGTCATGAGCGTCGCGCTGCGCCGGTCGTGGGCCAAAGACCTTGATGTGGCTACCCTCTACGCGCTACTCATGCTGCGGGTCGAGGTGTTTGTCGTCGAGCAGGCTTGCCCGTATCCCGAACTCGACGGCCGCGACCTGCTGGCTGAGACGCGGCACTTTTGGCTCGAAGCTCCTGACGGCGAGGTGATCTGCACGCTGCGGCTGATGGAGGAACACGCGGGTGGCCACAAGGTGTTCCGGCTCGGTCGACTGTGCACCAAGCGCAGCGCCCGGGGCGAGGGCCACACCACCCGACTCCTGCGTGCTGCGCTGGCTGAGGTCGGCGACTACCCGTGCCGGATCAACGCTCAGGTATATCTAGCGGACATGTATGCCCAGCATGGATTCGTCCGAGACGGCGATGACTTCCTCGACGACGGCGTCCCGCACGTGCCGATGCTGCGCCCGGGGTTCCATCCCCACGGAAACGCGCAGACGTGACGACACCGGAGACTCCATATCTGGTCGGGCTGCGGTTGGCCGGCAAAAAGGTCGTCGTGGTCGGGGGTGGCAGCGTCGCCCAACGCCGGCTCCCGCTTCTGGTGGCCAGCGGCGCAGACGTGCACGTGATCAGCCGAAGCGCCACCCGCTCGGTC
>CBAAAS010000036.1:0-11581 GCA_964658855.1 uncultured Mycobacterium sp. | reverse complement strand
GATGGCGTGGTTCATGGCCCTCCAGGGCCCACATCACACGCCCCACCAGTCGATGGTCTACGAACTCCAAGACGGGGTGGACGTGGACAAGATCGCGCAGGAGCTGGTCAGTTCGGCGACCCTGGACCGGGTCGTCGCCGTTCCCGCGGTCCTGACGGCGAACAAGCGTCGGCATCAGAAGGTGACGATCTACGTCCGCCCCGCGGCGTGGGGACTGTGGTCCTTCTACGAGCTGTCCGAAGAGGACCGCCGTGAGATGGCGAAGAACAACCCGGTGGTCAACGCGCTCGCCCAGGCCGCGCAGCAGCGCGCGGCGGCACAAGGAAAGCAGGCACCCGGCGGGCCGATGACTGTGCAGGTCAATCCACTGACCGGCCAGGTAGGTCCGGCCAACTCCTGACGGACAGCTAAGCGGTGTGCTGAGAGTCGCCGGGGTCGTCGTCCAGCGTGGAAGCCCCGAGCGTGCTCAGCATCTCGACCGCGGCCCGTTGCCAGGTGAACATCTCGGCGCGTTGTCGCGCGCAGCGGCGGCGATGCGCTTCGGGGCGGCTGACCACCGCTGCGACGGCTTCGGCGATGGCGGCCGGATTGTTGTCGGCCAGCGCACCGCTTTCGGCGGTGATGATCTCGCCCAGGGCCGACGTGCGCGACACCACGACCGGTGTCCCGCAGGCCAGCGCCTCCAATGCGGCCAGCCCGAAGGTTTCGTGGGGCCCGGGCGCAAGCGCGACATCGGCTGACGCCAGCAACTCGGCGACACTGTGCCGATCGGAAATGAACCCAGTGAAGTCGATCGGTAGCCGAGCGGCCTGCCGCTGCAGTCTGGCCCGCAGCGGCCCGTCACCCACCACGACCAGGCGGACGGCCACCCCGGCTTCACGCAGTGCGGCAACCGCGTCGATGCTGCGGTCGGCCCGCTTTTCCACCGACAGCCGCCCGCAGTGCACCAGCAGGATCTCGCCGGGGGTTGCCCAGCGCTGACGCACCAACGCCGAGCGGCGCGACGGGTGAAAGGTCTCCAGGTCCACGCCCAGTGGAATGGTGACGGTGTTTGTCGCGCCGATGCGATCGAACTCCTCGCGCGCAAACCCGGTCGTGCAGACCACCGTGTCGTAGTCGGCTGCTGTGCGCCGATTGGCGAAGTCGGCAAACCGGCGTGCGGCGCGGCGCGGAAGTACTTGGCCCGCAAGACGATCGAGGCGCTCATGGGAGATCATCACGGTCGTCGCGCGGTGGTCTCGACCCCAGCGGCCCAGTGATCGCAGCGTGAGCCGGTCGGACACCTCCAAGGTGTCCGGCTGCAAACCTTCCAACAGCGTCCGCACCGGCCTGGGAAGGACAGCGCGATATCCGCCGGTGAACGGAATCAGCCTGGCCGGAACAGTGATTCGCTCGACGCCGGAGGGCAGGCGGGCGTGCCGGGCATGGCGGCCAGGAACGATCAACATCACCTCGTGGCCCGCGGCGCAGTACTCCGCGCCGAGTCGATCGACAGCCGTGCGAAGGCCGCCGGAGCGAGGCCCATAGAAGTTGGCGACCTGAACGACACGCATACTCCCCAGCTCATCCGGCGCTCGTGTGCGGTCAACGATCTAACACTGACGATCGGCTGAACAAGCCGTGAACACCGCAGATCGACGAGGCCGATAGGCGGCCTCAGATGATGTGTCGCAGGCGAAAGACCCTGATCTGACGCGGTTCGCAACTGGCCCGGTAGCGCTCGTAACCGGCATAGAAGTCGGTAGCCGAGGTCCATGCCGCGGCGCGGGCGTCGCCGGTGAGCAGCTCGGCTCGGTACTGAGCGGGCGGAGCCAGGAACTCGACGGTGCATTCGGGGTGCGCCAGCAGGTTGGCCGTCCAGGCCGGATGCGAAGCGCGACCATAGTTCGAGCCGATTGCGATTAGCCCGTCGGAATCGTCGATCAATACCAGCGGATGCGTGCGCTGCAACCCGGACTTCGCGCCCGTCGTCGTGACCAGCCCCACCTTGCCGATTCCAATTGAGCTCAGTCGGCCGCCGGTCGGAGGAATCAAGACCTTGTCAATTCGCGGCGCTAAGTGGAGCAGGAACTGATAGCCGGCCCGGCTCATCGCGGCGCGCTCGATCAACACCTCATGGGTGCGTAGTCGTCGACCACGAAGCGGGCTTTCCCGCCGAAATGACACGGCTCGACGGTACTCATTGCAGCGCTTCGGCAAACGGGTATCCGCAAAGCATCTCTGGACTATTTGGAATCACTGAGAGCAGCCTGAAATGCTCTAATGCGCTGGAATTACCTGTCGCAGCGCGCGGTAGGGTTGTGGACGCGGGCTCGGACCGGCAACGCGATGGGGTTATCGCGCCGCGCTCGGGTCGGGGTTACGACGGAATGGGAAACAAACAGGTGCGCCACTTCGCCACCGCCCTTGTCGTGGGCGGTGTTGGGATGTTCGTCGCCGCCTGCGGCGGCAGCAATCAGGCAAATCACACGGCGACGACGACCGTCACCTCGCTGATTCCGCGCCCGGTGGTCGAGCGTGAACTCGAGCCTTTGTTGTTGACCCCCGCCCAGGTCAATCCGCTGATGGGTGCGACCGGCATGGCGGTGATCAGGAGACACGACACGATGTCCGACGACAGCGCCACGATGCGGCCCGCCGAATGCCTGGCCATCGACGGTTCGGCGCAGGCGCGGGCGTACGCCAACAGCGGTTTCACCGGCATGCGCGATCAGGAACTCAACGACGGCGACAGCTTCGATCACTACGCCGATCAGGCGGTGGTGCTGTTTCCGACGGTCAAGCAGGCCCACGTCTTCTTCGTCGCCTCGGCCTTGCGCTGGCCGGCCTGCCACCAGTACATCCACACGCAGTCCCGGACGAAGTGGGACGTGGGGGAGATATCGGACGACAACGACGTGCTGAGCGCGCTTTCGACGCAGGAAGAAGCAAAAACCGGCGGGTGGGCCTGCGGTCGGGCGCTGGCGGTGAAGAACAACGTCGTCGTCGACGTCAACACCTGCAGCCCGAACCCGGCGAGCTCCGCCGTCGACATCGCCAGCCAGATCATCGCGAAAGTTGTTTCGCGTTAAGCGATGTGGCTAGTCGGGCCCGGACGGTCCCAGTAGCCGTGCTTCTTCGAGATCCATCGAAGCCTGCAATTCGAGCAGGACGATGTCGTCGATGCGGCGTTGGTCGCGCAGCTCGGTGATGGCTTGGCGTTTGTGCTCGAGCACGCCGAGACGCACTTGCCGAATGAGGTCACTCTTTGCTTCGGCCTCGTCGCGGGTGGAGCCGTCGTCGCTGGCTCTGACCAATGCCGCGTGCTTTTGATACTCCGCGTTCATCCGGTCCTGAAGCGCGTCACTGATTCCGAGTTCGGCGGCAACCAGCGGCAGCGCGTCCAGCGCGGCTTGGGCGCCCGCACAGCGCGCCAGCCGCAACTCGTCGGCATGGGCCTCGTCCTCGGGGATCTTCGCCCAGCGGACGATGCTGGGCAGGGTGCTGCCCTGCACGATCACCGTCGTGAGAATCACGAACGACACCACGAAGATGATCAGGCTGCGATCGGGGAAGGGCTTGCCGCCGTGGGTGGTCAGCGGGACCGCCAATGCTGCGGCCAGCGAAACGGCTCCGCGGAATCCGGCCCACCCCGACACCAAGCGCTGGCGCCAGTCGACCCGACGCTCGCGTTGCGCCTCGCGCCGGTCGACGACGCGGATCATCCAGGTGGTGGCTTCACCCCAAGCCAGCCGTGTTGCGACGACGACGATGGTGACGGCAACTGCCATGGCGATGGCGTGGTGGATGCCGCCGTCGATCCGGCTGGCTCCCCGAATCGTGCTGGGCAGTTGCACCCCGACGAACACCCACAGCGCGCCGTTGATCAGGAACGTCACGATGTCCCAGAACGCGAACGACACCAGGCGGGACCGAGCCCGGATCACCCGTGGCGAGGCGTAGGCGAGCATCAATGCGCACACCAGGACGGCGACGACGCCGCTGCAATCGAAAGCGTTGGCGAGCAGGAACGCCGCGAACGGGGTGAGCAAACTGAGCGCGGCCTCCTCCTGGGGCGCGTCGAGCCGCGTTCGGGCGAGGGTCACCAACCCGCCGACCAGCAGACCGGCGGCGATCCCACCCAGGTAGGACACGACGAACCGGACGGTCAGGTCGATCGGACCGACGGGCGCACCACCCATGGCCACCGAGACGGCAACGCCGAACAGGACGAGCGCCGTGCCGTCGTTGATGATGCTCTCCGCCTTGAGCACGGTCAGCGTTCGGCGGGGCAACCGTTTCGCCAGACCGGCGACCGCGGCGGCGTCCGTCGGAGATAGGACGGCGCCGAGCACTGCGGCGGCGTGTGACTCCATGCCGAAGGCCCGTGCCGTCCACGACACCGCGATCGCACTGGCGATCACCAAACCGACGCTGAGCAGGGCGATGACGCGCATGTTGGCGCGGATTTCGCGGATGCTGGTATTCAGGCTCTCCCAGTACAGGATCGCAGGCAGGAACAGCAGCAGCACGATTTCGCCGTCGAGCCGGACGTGCCCGAACTGCGGGATCAGACCAAGCAGCGCGCCAAGGCCGATCAACAACACCGGCGGGCCCACGCGGTAACGCCGACCAAGCACCGTCCCCACGATCACTGTGGCGAACAGCGCAACGATGACGACGAGCCCGAACATCAGCACATGGTATGTGCCCAAGTCATCGGCAGCGCGACAACCGGATTCGTGCTAGTAGCGCACGAGCTGGAATGGGTACGACACCATCCCGCCGGGCGCATTTCCGCAGCCCTTGTCGAAAGACGAGTCCACCGAACCCTGTAACGACACCATGTCCCACGACCAAACGTCGTGGGAGGGAAGGAAATAGATCGTGCAGCGCACACCGTCGGGAATGTCCACCGCCAGGGTGTAGCGACCGTTGACCAGTTTCGCATCGGTGTTCCAGGGGCTCGCCTGGCCATTGGGGCGCGGTGAGGCCTGCACGTGGACGCAGTCCGGCGTGTACTTGATCTGGTCGGGACCGCACTGCCGGACCTCCCAGAGCCAGGAATGCCCCGAGTCCTTATCGGTGTGGACTACGTAATTGCCGATCTGCATGCCGGCGACTGCGGCTGGTGCGTGGGCCAGGGCACTGGCGGCGAGCATCGCGCCGACTGCCGCAATCTTCGAGGTCTTCACGGGTTTCCTCCGTACTTTGTTCGCCCGTCGACTATATGGTCCGGTGTCATCGACGACGGCGGAATGCGCCGGAATCAGCGAGGCGGGGTCCAAGAGATCGGCAGTGTCTTGATGCCGTGGATGAACGGCGACAGCAGCCGCGAGGGCTCGTCCGTCGCGAACACGTCCGGTATGTCGCGGTGCAGCTCCTCGAACATCACCTTGATCTCGCGACGGGCCAAGTTGGCGCCCAGACAAAAGTGCGCGCCGCCGCCGCCGAAGCCGACATGCGGATTCGGGTCGCGGGTTACGTCGAACTTCCACGGGTCCGCGAACTTCGACTCGTCGCGGTTGGCCGAGCAGTACCACAACGTGGCCTTGTCGCCGGCGGCCATCGAGGTGCCGTGCATCTCGAAGTCGCGAGTGAGCGTGCGCCGCATATAGATCACCGGCGAGGCCCATCGCACGACCTCCTCGACGGCCGAATGCGACAGGGCGTCGAAGTCGGACCACCACGTCTGCCGCTGTTCGGGATAGCGGGTCAAGGCGACCAGTCCGTGGCTGATGGCGTTGCGGGTGGTCTCGTTACCGGCCACCGCCAACAGGATGAAGAACGACGCCACCTCGGCCGAGGTGAGTTGCTCGCCGTCTACCTCGGCCTCCACCAGGCTGGTGGTCAGATCGTCGTGGTGATTGACCCGACGATCCTCGGCCAGCGCGGTGGCATAGGCGCCGATGTCCATCGAGACGTGCAGAAATTCATCGAACTCGGTCGTCAGATCGGGGTCGCCGAAGCCGAGAATCACGTTGGTCCAGTGGAATATCTTCTGATGGTCTTCCTCGGGGATGCCCATCATGTCGCAGATGACCTGCAATGGAAGTGGCCCGGCCAGCTCGGTGACGGCCTCTGCGTTGCCGTCGGGGTGGTTGGCGATCATGTCGGCGACCAGCCGACGCGCCCGCTCGCGGACCGATGTCTCGATGCGCGCCACCACTTTTGGAGTGAAGGCTCTGCTGACGATTGATCGCAGCCGCTGATGCCGCGGGTCGTCGAGGACGATCATCGAGCCGAAATACTCGGATACTTCCGGCGTCTGGTCGTTGATGGTGATGTTGGGGCTTGAGCTGAAGATCTCAGGGTGGCGGCTGGCGAAATACACATCGTCGAGTCCGGTCAGGGCCCAGTGCCCGCCGCCCTTTTGGAAGCCTTCTTGAACGGGCTCCGGCCAGAACGAGATGGGCGCTTCGCGCCGAAGTGTGGTGAAGGCACCGTCGCGCAGATCGTCGTCGAGTGCCCAGAAGTTCCATTCGCCGAGGTTGATTTCGGCGAGCGCGATCTCGGGCGGCGCCGTGCCGTTGGTCCGCGTCGCAATGCTCATTCGGGTTACCTGCGCCGGCCTCAGGTCGAGCAGACGGTGCGGGCAGGCGCCCCGTTTGCGGTCGCCTGATTGACCACTTTGCCGTCGACAAGGATCGTGCAGGTGATCGAGCCGGGGCCCTGGGCGCTGATCACCAACACCCTGCTGCCGACGACGCTGAACTGCGTCTTCCATGGCAACGGCACACGCGCCTGCTGCGACTGGCCGCTCTCCGCCTGATAGGAGACGTAGTCGGCGACCGGCGCGCTGCCACTCAGCTCGTAGGTCACCTGGGTGGGCGGGTCCGCCTGCGCCGTTCCGCCTGGGCCCACCGTTGCGGCGAATGCGGTCAGGGCAGCAATAAGGATCGCTTTGCCGGTCATGATCATCTCCCGCGGGTTCGTGTCTCTCGGGATCGTGTCACCCGCGTCAGCTGTATGGGCCGGTTTCGGGGTCTTTGTCCAAATGCCGAGTTCCGATGTGCCGCGGTTGAACCGATGCCCAACAATGA
This sequence comes from uncultured Mycobacterium sp., assembly GCA_964658855.1. GTDB lineage: Bacteria > Actinomycetota > Actinomycetes > Mycobacteriales > Mycobacteriaceae > Mycobacterium. The sequence goes on along the minus strand of CBAAAS010000036.1, from coordinate 4,559 downwards.
TCGTCACAAGAGACGTATTCCGCGGCGAGGAGCACATCGATGAGCGAACCAACCGGCCCGCCGGGCCGCTGGCGTCCCGCGCGCCGTGACGTGCTGCGGGGCGCCGCGGCGATCGGCGCCTTTTTGGCGGTCGACGTCGTCGCGTTCGCCGCCGCGAACAACTGGATAGGGCCTTCGCGGTTGACGCCGCGGGCCTTCCTCGACGTCTTCAACAACGCCTTCGGTCGGCATCCGGGATATCGCACCAACCACGCCAAAGGCGTTTCGGTCACCGGCTGGTTCGACAGCAACGGCAATGGTGCCGAGTTGTCGAGGGCGGCGGTGTTTGCGCCGGGACGCACCCCGGTGGTCGGCCGATTCTCGGCGGCCGGCGGCAACCCGCATACCGCCGACGCTCCCGCGGCGGGTCGGGGGCTCGGCTTGGCGTTCGGATTTCCGGGTGGCCAACAGTGGCGGACAGCGATGCTGAACCTTCCTGTGTTTCCGGACGATTCGCCGCAGAGCATGTATGACCGGCTGGTCGCGACGGCCATCGTCGCGGGTACCGGCAAGCCCGATCCGGCGGCGATGACCCGGTTCTACGCCGACCACCCGCCGGCAGCGCGCGCCATGACGATCCTCAAACAACACCCGCCCACGCCCGGATTCGCCGACAGCGTCTTCAGCGGATTGAGTGCCTTCTACTTCGTCAGCCAATCCGGTGCGCGGACTCCGGTGCGGTGGAAGCTGACTCCGCTGCAGCAGGCGCTTGCGCCCGCGTCGGGGCCCGATGCGCTGTTCGATCCACTCGTGCGGCAGCTACGGGCAGGCCCGCTGCGCTGGCGTCTGTGGCTGACGGTCGGGACGCCGGACGATCCGACCCACGACGCGACCCTGCCGTGGCCCGGTGACCGCCGGACCATCGACGCGGGAGTGCTCACCCTCGACGCCGTTGCACCCGAAGCCAAAGGCAGCGCCCGCGATATCAACTTCGATCCGCTGGTGCTGCCGCCGGGGATCGAGCCGTCCGACGATCCGCTACTCAGTGCGCGGTCGGCCGTCTACGCCGCGTCCTACCGCCGACGCGCAGGGGAGAACTGGCCGTGATCGATTCACCAGAAGTCAAAAAGTTCACCAAGGTGAGCAGAAGCCTGCACTGGCTGACGGCTGCTCTGGTGTTCGCCGCGCTGTTCGTCGGCTTCGTCATGGTCAACTCGGTCGGCCGGCACGGCGTGCTGGTAATGGTGCACAAGACGCTGGGAGCGCTCATCCTGCTGGTCATGGTGGCGCGGGTGGTTAATCGGATAACCCACCACCCGCCGGCCTGGCCGCCGACGATCGGCGCGCTGGAAGGCAGACTCGTGGGGTATTCCGAAAAGCTGTTGTATGCGCTGCTGCTGCTGCAGCCGCTGGTCGGCTGGGCGATGGTCTCGGCAGCCGGGGGACCGGTGGTGGTATTCGACGCGCTGCGGCTACCGCGGATCGCACCGTTCGATCTGCAGCTGTATTGGATTCTGCGACAAGCTCATTCGGTGATCGCCTACACACTGATGGCCGTGATTGCCGCGCACATTTCCGCGGTGCTGTGGCACACCTTCGCGTTGCGCGATCGACTGCTCGAGCGGATGACTTTCCGGTTTCGGACAAAGGCCGACCGCACGCGCGCCTAGGGTGAATCGGGGTTTGTCGATTCAGAAGGTGGCGCATGGCTAAACGGGTTGTGGTGTGGGGTACCGGCTTCGTCGGCAAGATGGTGATCGCGGAGATCGTCAAACATCCCGAGTTCGAACTCGTCGGAGTCGGTGTCAGCAACCCGGAGAAAGTCGGCCATGACGTCGGCGACGTCTGCGGTCTTTCGGGCCCGATCGGCGTGACCGCTACCGACGACGTCGACGCGCTGATCGCCCTGAAGCCCGACGCGCTGGTGCACTACGGCCCGACCGCTGCGCACGCGGACGCCAACATCGCGCTGATGACGCGGTTCCTACGGGCCGGCATCGACGTGTGCTCGACGGCGATGACGCCGTGGGTGTGGCCGACGATGCATCTGAACCCGCCGCAGTGGATCCAGCCGATCACCGAGGCGTGCGAACTCGGTGAGTCGTCGTGCTTCACCACCGGCATCGACCCGGGCTTCGCCAACGACCTGTTCCCGATGACGTTGATGGGCCTGTGTTCGGAAGTCCGCACGGTCCGGGCCTCTGAGCTACTGGACTACACCAACTACGAAGGCGACTACGAAGTCGAGATGGGGATCGGGCGCGAGCCGGAATTCCGGCCGATGCTGGAGAACCGCGACGTGCTGATCTTCGCGTGGGGCGGCACGATCCCGATGATCGCCCACGCCGCCGGCATCATGCTCGACGAGATCACCACGACGTGGGACAAGTGGGTGACCCCAGACGAACGTAAGACGGCCAAGGGCATCATCCCCGCCGGCCACGTCGCTGCGGTGCGCTTCACCATCAACGGGGTCTACCAGGGCCAGACCCGGATTCAGCTCGAACATGTCAACCGCATCGGGTTGGACGCGGCGCCGGACTGGCCGGCCGGCACCAAGGACGACGTCTATCGCGTCGATATCGAAGGCACGCCGAGCATCTCGCAGGAGACCGCATTCCGGTTCACGGACGGATCCGGGCGAGACGCGGCCGCGGCGGGTTGCCTGGCCACCGGATTGCGGGCCCTGAACGCGGTCCCTGCCGTCAACGATCTCCCGCCGGGCTGGGTCACGGCGCTGGACCTCCCGCTGATCGCGGGGGTCGGCACGATTCGCTAGACGGTGGTTGTTACCAGGCCAACCCGGGATAGCCGATAAATTGGTGCCCAATGCGCACAATGAGACGACATGGCTGACCGAGAACGCTCAGCGTTAGGCCTTTCGGTGGGGGCCACCAACCTGGCAGCGGTTACCGCGGATCGGGCGGTAACCCGCAAGCCGGTGCTGACGCTTTATCGGCAACGCCCACCCGAGGTGGGCGTGCCGTCGGAGAACCCCAAGCTCAACGAGCCGGGATTGGTGATCACCGACTTCGTCGACCGCGTCGGTGATCCGGCCGGCATTGCGGCCGCCGACAACACAACGCACCGCAGCGAAACCCTGATCGCCGATGCGCTGCGGGCGCTGGCATACACCGCCACCGACGGACGCGCGCTCCCCGACGCGGTCGCCGTCACCCATCCCGCACATTGGGACCCGGCCGCAGTCAATTCGATGCGGGTGGCGTTGAGTCGGGTGTCGGAATGGTCGCGCGGACGGCTGGTCCTGCTGCCGGACTCTGCCGCGGCACTGTTCGCACTAGACGCTAATCCCGGTATACCCAACAGCGGAATCGTCGCGGTCTGCGACTTCGGTGGCTCCGGAACGACGCTCAGCCTGGCAGACGCAGCGGACGGCTATCAGGCGGTTACCCCCGCAGTTCGGCACACCGAATTCTCCGGTGACCGCCTCGACCAGGCGCTGCTGACGCACGTGATCAACGACCTGTCGACGGGTGGCTCGTTCGACACGTCGGCCACGTCGGCGATCGGGTCGCTGAAGCAGTTGCGGACCGCTTGCCGCTACGCCAAAGAGCAACTGTCGTCGGCGAATACGACCGCGCTGACTGCCGATGTGCCCGGCTATCGCGGTGAGATCCAGCTGACCCGTGACGACCTCGAGGACGCGATCCGGCAGCCGTTGGATAGCTTCATCGGCTTCTTCCATGATGTGTTGCAGGCCAACGGAATCCGCCTGGAGGACCTGGCCGCGGTCGCCTCGGTGGGTGGTGGCGCCAGCATCCCGTTCGTGACCAGAACCCTCTCGGAGCAGTCGGGCGCCCTCGTCATCTCCGCGCCTCGGCCACATCTGACCGCGGCCGTGGGTGCGGCGCTACGGGCCGCGCGTGGGCCGGGCGATGCCTCGACCGCGCTGGCGCCGACCGCGCTGGGATCGGTGAGCGACGCGACGAGCATCTCCGAGATACCGGTGGAACCCGCGGGCACGCCGGCGCTGGCCTGGTCGGAGGCCGACGACGATTCCGGCATCATGCCGATCCGGGCCGGCGAATACGACGGTGAGTACGACAAAGTGCCACCCAGCGGGCTGACCTCGTCCCGCCCGCGCGCGGACGTGGACCTCACTGCCGAACCCGATCTGATCGGTGCGTCTGTCGACGCGTGGTATCGCCGTCCGTTAGTGGTGGCAGTGAGCACCGCGCTCGCGGTGTTGGCCATCGGCGCCGGCGTGCTGATCTCGCTGCGACACACGTCCGGCAACGCCCCGAGCTCGCCGTCACCCAGTGTGAGCACAACGGTCGCACCGTCATCAGCGTCCACGGCGAGCCAGGAATCGAGCACAAATCCGCCGTCGTCGTCATCGCCCGACACGGTGGCGTCATTCGCGAAGTGCCCAGCGTCTCCCGGCCCTTCGCCACTTACGGGCGTGGTGCCGGTGCTTCCGCCGCTATCGAGCACTCCGACCCCGCCGCCGTTGGCGTCCGGGGCACCGTGGACAGCCTCAGATGCCGGCACCGAAGGCGTCGCGGCCACCGACCTTGCGGAGGCTGCCCACCACCAGTCGGGCGGGAAGGCGCGAGCCC
>CBAAAS010000035.1:0-11876 GCA_964658855.1 uncultured Mycobacterium sp. | reverse complement strand
CGATAAGCGCCTCTTCGGTGGTGGGCGGCCACGTCAGGCCGACGGCACTCAGCTTAGCGAGATATGCGTCGTCCTGCGGAGTGGTGGCGTTCGCGATTCCGGTGCTACTCATCAATGCGGAACCAGCCATTGCGAGAAAGGCGAGCCTGGTCAGCGCGCGATGTGTGGTCATCTGGGTTCGCTTTCTCGAAAGAATTGACGCGTAGCTGGAGAACTTCAGGTCTGCAGAATAGATGCGAGTTCGCTTTGGCGCGTCCCGATTCGACCGCAGTTTCACGTCTATTCACTTTCGATGGCGGTCCTCAGTAGCGCACCGATGCCGTTCATTGCGGACAGCACCGCGTCTCGGCGCTCGGCGTTCGGGGCATCCCAGTTGGCGATCACGGCGTAGGAGTACGACCCAGTGCCACACCCGATCGTTCCGACATCTGCCCTGACACCCGGGTCGGAACCAGTTTTGTTGCGAATCAGGAAGTTTCGGTCGTTCAGAACGTGCGCCAGCGGATCGAGACCGAACGCGGACGCGACCATGGATAGGTCCATTCCCGTTGCCAGCCAGGCGTTCACTTGCTCTGACACAACTGGAGATAGCAGCTCGTTGCGAGAGAGCTGACTCATCACGTGCGACAACTCCGACGCTGAACCGGTCGACAGGGCCGGTGGATGGTCCGGGCCGCGGTGGTCTCGGACGTAGTCGAGCAGCGCCGTGTGGACGAGGCCGAGGGATTCGGTCAGGACGCGAAGTGCCGGCAGGCCAACCTTGTCGAGGATGACGTTTGTCGCCATGTTGTCGCTGACGCTGGCGATCAGCACGCAGAGATCATCCACGGACAGGTCCTCGACCCGAAGATGTTGCCAGAGACCGGAATCAGCGACCATGAGCTCCGGTTCCCGACGCAGTAAGGCCGCACCGCTGAGCTCACCCGCAGCACGCTGGCGAGCGACCTCGATGAGCAGAAGAAGCTTGCCGACGCTCGCTGTCTTCATCGCACGGTCGGCGTTGCTGTGTGCCAACTCGCGGCCTGATGCATCGCGAATGGAAATCGCCCACTCGACGTCGAAGCTCGTGCTTACGACATCGTCGATCGCTTGCTGGAGCACCTCGACAGTATCCCGCACGGAAGTGCGACGACTACGTGTCGTGCAGGAACAACGCGGCGAGCGCCGCGGCGACGCCGACGCACGCCGCGATCGTCGCCGCAACCGCCGGCCAGCCGTGGGCATCGAAGGCCACGCCGCCCAACCATCCGATGGCGCTGGAACCGCCGTAGTAGAACAGGTTGTACAGCGACGACGCTTGGGCTTTACCTACAGGTGCCGATTGGCCTGTCCAGCCGGATGCGGTGGAGTGCGCGCCGAAGAACCCTGCGGTGGCGACCACGAGACCGATCAGGACAGCAATCACGTTGCCGCTCAAAGTCATTGCTACTCCTACCAACATGATCGACACCGACATGAGGAGCACTCGTTTGCGGCCGAAGCGGGTGACCTCGGCGCCCGCGCGCGACGACGCCCAGGTGCCGGCCAGATAGGCCAGGAACATCAGGGTCACTACCGAGGGAGCCAGGTGGAAAGGTGCGCGAGTCAGGTAGAAACCCAGGAAGTTGTACAGCGCTACGAATCCGCCCATCAGTAGGAATCCCTGCGCGAACAAAACCAACTGACGCGGGGAGCGCAGATTGGCGGCAAGGCGATGACCAAGGCTTCCTTCAGGATTGGCGTCGTGACGCAACACCGGCGTGAATCCTCGTGGATCGGGTGCCAGCCTGACGAAACCCATTGCCGCGATCCCACAGATCACCGCGACGGTGAACACGCCGATGCGCCACCCGACCGCCTCGGCAACCGGGCTGGACACGATGCGGCCGAGCAGTCCGCCGATCGTCGTCCCGCCAACGAATATGCCCGCCGCCCTTGCGGCGTGCACGGGATCAACTTCTTCCGTCAAATAAGCCACCGCAATGGCCGGCACGCCGCCAACCATCAGTCCCTCGACGAAGCGTCCCGCGAGCAGCAGCGAAAACGTCGGGGCGAAGGGCACCAGCATCCCCACCAGGGTGGCGACGGTCACCGAGATCGAGATTGCCTTCACCCGGCCGATGCGGTCGGCCAACGCAGACCACGGGATGACACCGATCGCGAGACCAACCGTCGACGCCGAGATCACCAGCGCGGCACTGGCCGCACCGACGTCTAAATCCGAAGCGATCAGCGGCAATACGGCTTGGGGCGAATACAGCTGCGCAAATGTCGCGACGCCGGCGCAGGCCAACGCGGCGAGCAGGCGACGGTAGGCTGCGGAGCCACGCGTATGTCCCGCCCAGCCGTCGTCCGCCGGTTGCTCGCCCGCCACACCCTGACCGTAGGAATCGGCCAGTGGCGTGTCCAATAACGCCGAAAAAATTAAGCTTTCCGACTCCCGCGATCTGACTCGATCAGGTAAATTCCGGAACGGCTGGAAAACATGCTGGCCGGGTACGAGTTGCGCCGTCAAAGAGTGGCCGCGGAACTCTTGGCGCACCCGCGCGACGACTCGGCGTTTACGGTGGTCGCCTACACGTGCGGATCACAATGAGTTATCCATCCGATTCTTCAGAGCAGCCGGCACGACGTCCGCCCGCGCTGAGCGACGGGAACGGGCGCAGCACCGAACGCCGCCGCCGACCCCCGCCGAACAGCCCGGACGAGTACCTCCGCGCGCTGCCCGCGTCGGTACTGCTGGACCGAATGCCGGTACCCATGATTGCCGCCGGACTCGACGGAGTCGTCGTCTACAACAACCCCGCGTTCGCCACCATGCTCGGCCACGGTCCCGACGTCATTCTGGCCGGATTTAGCCTGCCTGCGCTGCTGGACGGGCATTCGACAACGCCGCCATCGGACTGCGTCGCCACACTGCGCACCGCCAACAACGTCCTCGTCGACTGGCTCCACACGGAGGGCTTTCCGGTCCGTAGCGTGGTGTCCGAATCGCTGTATATCCGCGCGACCGACCAGTTGCTTCTGTTCGGTGTCACTGATCTGACAGAGCTGCTTTGGATGTACCCACCCGAGTAACGCTGAGGCGCAGAATCATCAGCCTGGCGGCGACGGGCATCGAACGTCGCCTCCTATGCCATTACGCGACGAGACTTTTCTGCTGTGCTGGGTACCCTCCCGGCGGACATCTGACAAGGAGGCCTTTGACATGGCACGAATCCTGACGGTCTCGGACACCGTCGACATCGATGCGGACGCAGATGAGCTCTACACCCTGATCAGCGACCCCACCCGAATGCCGACGTGGAGTCCGGAAAACCGCGGAGCCACGGTCTTGAATCCGGCGGACGACGGAACCGCGTTCGTCGGTATGACGTTCGAGGGAACCAACAAGCGCGGCCGGGCTGCCTGGATCACTCGGTGCACGGTCACCGCTGCCGAGCCCGGACGGCGCTTCGCCTTCACGGTGCACACGATCGGGGTCAAGAAACCGCGCCTGCGCGGGGCCAACGCCTCCTGGGAGTACCGGTTCGAACCCACCGGACCGGGCAAGACCAGAGTCACCGAAACCTGGAACGACGACCGAACTTCATGGCCCGACCCGCTGGTGGCTGTTTTCGACCGGGTTGTCACCTCGGGTAAGTCGTTTCCGGAGTTCCAGCGAATCAACATCCGCAAAACATTGGACGCGCTCAAACGTGCCGCCGAGGGTGACGCGAGTTAGGCGCCCGGTTTACCCATCCCGCGACCGGGTACGCGACGCGGCATGGTGAAAGCATTCGGATACAGCAGTAACGGCGGCCCTGACGTGCAGGAGTTCCTTGACCTGGAGATGCCGACTCCGCTGCCGGGAGAACTTCTCGTCGAGGTTCGCAGTGCAGGCGTGAACCCCGTCGACTGGAAGATTCGGTCCGGAATGTTGGGCGAAGCGAGCGCCGCTGATCTGCCCGCCGTACTCGGTTCAGAGGTCTCGGGTGTGGTCCGGGAAGTCGGTAAGGACGTCGAGGGATTCGCCGAGAATGATGAGGTCTTCGGGTCGGTCGCGCCCGGCTCGGGAGGCTATGCCGAATTCACACTCGTGACAGCGACCGCGGCCGCCCACAAGCCGGCTCAGGTCTCGTTCAATGACGCGGCCACTTTGCCCGTGGCAGCTGCCACTGCGTACGACGGGGTCACTCAGCTTGGCCTGAAAGAGGGCCAGACACTGCTCATCAACGGCATCGGCGGTGGCGTCGGAGTTGCGGCCGCGCAGATCGCCAGAGATCTGGGCATCAACGTCATCGGTACCGCGAGTGAGGACAAGCGCGCGTTGGTGGAAACCCTCGGCGCCACCCTGGTGCCCTACGGCGACGGCGTCGACGAACGCATCAAACAGATCCTTCCCGACGGTGTCGACGCCATTCTCGACCTGGCCGGCCATGAGGGCCTTCGGGCCGTGGCGGGCTTGGTCACCGACCGCAGCAAGCTGATCAGCGCCGGTGATCCATCAGTCGCCGAGCTGGGCGGACACATGATCGAACGGGACCGGACCACTCGCGTGCTGGAAATCGTCGGAGCCCTGGTCGCCGACGGCAAACTGGATCCCCATGTCGAGGACGTCAGACCGCTCGACGAGGCCGCGGACGCGCTGGCGGCCGTCGAGGTGGGCCACGCACGAGGCAAGGTCGTCATCGAAGTCAGTTGAGTGCAGAGTCGTTGCAGCCGAAGGGAATACCGTGACCGTCAATGTCGTCGACGCGGGACCGCGCCGGATCAGCCGCTCGGTCGAGGTGGCCGCACCGGCCGAGGAGCTTTACGCGATGGCGATCGACCCTCGTCGTCACCACGACCTGGACGGTTCGGGCACGGTCCGCGACAACATCGAAACACCGCCGGAATTGACTGTGGGGTCGAAGTTTTCGACACACATGAAGATGCTGGGTATTCCGTACCGGATCACCAGCACGGTGACCGCCCTCAAGCCCAACGAGCTGGTGGAATGGCGTCACCCGGTGGGCCATTCATGGCGGTGGCAATTCGAAGCGCTGTCACCGACGACGGTCAAGGTCACCGAGACGTTCGACTATCACGACGCGGGCAAGATCAAGAACGCGATCGGGTACTACCACTTGATCGGCGCCACGAGGTTCAACGTGACCGGTATCGAATCGACGCTGGCCAAACTGCAAAGTCGTTACGCGGGGCCGTAATTGGTCGCGGCCGGTCGGCTCAGAGACTGATGTAGACGGCCTTCGTGTTGAAGTAGGCCTCGATGCCCTTCCGGCCACGCTCGCCGCCCCAACCCGACTGCTTGTGACCGCTGATCGGCATCGAGGGATCCGATGCCAATGCGGAGTTCACCCAGATCTGGCCCGCGTGAAGCTCATTCACGACGCGGTGAGCCCGACTGAGGTTCTCGGTCCAAATGGAGCCGGCCAGCCCGTAGTCGGTGTCGTTCGCCAGGGCGAGCACCTCGTCCTCGTCGTCGAACGGGATCACGCAGCCGACCGGCCCGAAGATTTCCTCCTTGATCAGCCGCATGTCGGGCGTGGTGTTGGTGACGATCGTCGCCTCGTAGAAGTAGCCCTTGCGGTCCATCGGCTTGCCGCCGGTGATCACCTTCGCGCCGCCGGCCACGCCGTCATTCACGATGCCTTCGACGCGCGTGCGCTGCTTGGCGCTGATCAGCGGTCCGAGAACCGAATTGGGATCTTCGCTGCCGCCCATCGGCAACATCTTGGCGAAGGCGGCGAGGCCGTCGACCACTTGGTCGTAGATGCCGCGCTGGACGTATATCCGGGAGGTACACGAACAGTTCTGCCCCGAGCCGGCGAGCAGACCCATTCCGGCGCCCATGACCGCCTTGTCGAGGTTGGCGTCGTCGAACATGATCAGCGGCGACTTGCCGCCGAGTTCGAGCGTGAGGCGCTTGAGGTTGCCCGCGGCCGCCTTGACGATCAGTCGTCCGACCTCCGTCGAGCCGGTGAATGAGATCTTGTCGACGTCCGGATGCGCGGTGAGCGCCGCGCCCGTGGTCTCGCCGTAGCCGGTGATGACGTTCAAAACTCCGTCTGGCAGGCCGGCCTCGCGGAAGATCTCCTCGAGCTTCAGCGCGGTGAGCGGAGTTTCCTCGGCAGGTTTCAGCACGGCACTGCAGCCCGCCGCGAGTGCGGGCGCGACTTTGAGCATCGCGACGAAGAAGGGCCCGTTCCACGGGATGATGAGGCCGACGACTCCGACCGGCTCGAGCTGGGTAAAGGCGTGGTAGGTCTCCCAGGTGCCCAGCAGTCCATCGGACACCAGATTCGCGGACTCGCCGTGGATCTTGCCGACCCAGCCTGCGTAGTACTTCAGCATGTCGACCGACACCGGGATGATGTGCTTGGCGGCGGCGGTGTTCATGCCGTTGTCCTGCGCTTCGAGCGCGGCGAGCTCGTCGGCACGCTCTTCGATGATGCGCGCGGCGCGGAACAACACATTGGCGCGGTGCGTCGCAGGCGCCTTGCGCCACACACCCGACTCGAAGGTTTCGCGTGCCCGGGCCACCGCCGCGTCGACGGCCGCCTGATCGGAATCTGGGACCTCGGCGATCTGCTCTTCGTTGGACGGGTTGAAGACCGCGATGGCGTTACTCAATGTCATTCATCCTTTCACCCAGACCGTACAAACAGAAGAACCTACTCTATTAATTTAGAGCAGATTCTTACGCTTGCCATAAATGGCACCGCCGTCTTGTTTATCCCCCGAGAACCCGCGATGGCCTAAGTGGTCGAAGCACCACTCGGCGAGGCGCCCTGGAGCGCGGTCGCCACGGTTGGGTATATCGCCAAAAGATCGTCAATTCCCAAGAGTTGCATAGGCTTAACGGTCACCGGCCCTTGCGCCACCACGCGAAACGAGATATTCAGTTCCTCGCATTTGCGGTCGGCCTCCATGAGAACGGTCATGCCGGCCGACGCCAGAAAGTTGACCCGAGTGAAATCAATGACCAGTACTGCTGGTCGCTGGCGCAGGATCGCACGGATCTGATCCGTCAGAGCCGGAGCGGCGGCCATGTCGACGATGCCCTCCGCGGAAAGCACGACCGCGTTGCCGTCATGTCGCTCGGCCAACGTCAGCGAGGACGATGCTTCATCCAACGCGTGCACTCCTCCCGCTTCGATGCGACGGAGATTCAGCCAGCGGAGGCCCGCTGATCAACCGGAGAAGTTCCCACTCCGAGCGCCATTCAATCGCCCCTCAGCCGGCTTCGACGGGCCGGAACCGTTGCTCGAGGCGAGCCCGACATCGTTCGCTTCGACCGCCGCGTTGCGCCGACGCCATACCTGGCTGCCGACGGCGACCACGGCGACGATGCCGCCAATCACGACAACAGGCCAGAAGATCGTTTGGAGCAACCAGATGCGGCGTTGGACTTTCGCGACCCGGATTGATGCCCGCCGTACTCGAGCCACGTTGTCCATGTCCGCCTTCCGTGCCTGATCTCTCGGGGCGGCAACCGCACGGCCCGGAGTGAATGTACCCAGGCACCCTTCCGGAAAACCCACGAACTGGCCCTGAGACCGGTGCCTGGGCGTGCCGAGCACGCCGAGAAGCCGGGATGATGGAGCGGTGAGTCTGCATTTGGGTCTGGTGTTGCTGTTGGCCGCCGTCGCCGTGATCGTGGCGGTACATCGGATCGCTGAACGGACCGGGCTGCCCAGCGCGGCGTTGCTGGCTCTGGGCGGCGTTGCTTACGCGTTCCTGCCGGGACCCAACATCACTCTTCTCCCGGAACCCGCCCTGTACTGCATCCTGCCCCCGTTGCTCTATTACGCGGCGTTGGAGTCGTCGCTCGTCGAAATTCGGCGCAACCTGCGCGCCGTGATCAGTCTGTCGGTGGCTCTCGTTCTGCTGACCGCATGTTCGGTCGGCGTGGCGTTCGCCGTGCTGGTCGGCGGTGCGACGTTCGCAGTCGGGACGGTGCTCGGTGCGGCGGTGGCACCCCCGGATCCGGTGGCCGCGCTCGCAGTCGCACGCAAGGTCGGACTGCCGGCCAACATCATCACCTTGATCGAGGGCGAAGGCCTGCTCAACGACGCGACGGCGCTCACAACACTGTCCGTCGCGGTCGCCGCCGCCAGCGGTGGTGGGTTCTCCGCGCCGTCGGCGGCCGGACACTTCTTGCTGGCGGCGGCCGGTGGTTTCGCGGTGGGTGTGGCCATCGCCCTCTTCCGGCGCCTCGTCAGTCGCTGGACGTCCGACATCCTGACGGCCAATGCGGTGTCGCTCGCCACACCGTTTGTGGCCTATCTGGCGGCTGAGGAGATCAAGGCCTCCGGTGTGCTGGCCGTGGTGGTCTGCGGGTTGATCGTCGGACACGATCTGCCGCGCTCGGAGTCCGGTGCCAGCCGGTTGCAGACGCGGGCCGTCTGGCGGCTGACCACCTTCCTGCTCGAGGGCTTCGTGTTCTTGCTCATCGGTCAGCAACTGCCGCGAATCCTCAAGAGCCTCGACGCTTACCCGCTGTCAACCATCGTGGTGGCCGTGGGTGTCACCCTCGCGGTGGTGCTGTTGGTACGCCCGCTGTGGTTACTAGTCAGTCAGATGCTGCCCCGCCCGCTGCACACCCGCCTTGGCGATGTTTCGGGTCCGGACTTAGACGACTCGGCGAATGCTGTCCCGGGCCGACCGTCGCGCAACCACGACGCCCAGAGGCTCAGTGGCCGAGAGGTGTTCGTGCTGAGCTGGGCCGGCACCCGCGGGGTCGTGAGCCTCGCCGCGATTTTTACGGTGCCGCTGGTGACCGAAAGCGGTGCACCGTTTCCCTGCCGAGATCTGCTGCTGTTCTGCACGTTGGTGGTCGTGCTCGTGACGCTGATCGGACAAGGCCTGACGTTCGCCCCCTTGGCGCGCGCACTGGGTATCCGGGCCAAGCCCGCCGACGAGTCGCGGTTGCGAAAACTAGCCGGCATCGCCGCAATCCGGGCGGCGATCGAAAGGATGGACGGGCTAAAACAGCAGAGCCCCAACGATATTGAGCAGCAGGCGATCGACACCGTACGCGCTCAGCTCTCGGCTCGGCTCAAATCTCGCCAACAACAACTCGATGCACTCGAGGTGACCGACACCGACGACATCCCCGCCTTTCCCCACGACGAGGCCCTCCTGGAGATGCGTCGAGCGGCCATCGACGCCCAGCGCGACGAGCTCGTGCGCTGGCGTGACGCCGGCATGCTCCCCGATCAGGGGCTGCGCGCGCTCGGGCGGGCACTCGATCACGAAGAGGGCATGTTGTCTTTCAGCAGACCGTGACTTCCGGCCATCCTCGACATCGCGGCGATTGGATCGCCGCACAGCGGGTATCTACACAGGGTTGAGATACACCACGCCAGCCCCGCGGGTGATCAGAGTCGAACTTCCAGAGTTGTCCCTTTCCCGCACGCGACCTGCTGACGAATCCGACGAGGTCCGAGCTGCCACATATCGACCGACGCCGGAGGCGAGCCGATGCCTGACGCACGACCATTCACACATTGTGAGAGCGGCACCGCAGAGCCCACCTGGCTTCTCGACTCCAGATGGGACGGTGTCCCCCGGTTAGGGCTCGACACTGTCCTCCAGCGGTACCCACATGTCGTGCTGGTGGCACCGCACCCCGATGATGAGACGCTGGGCCTCGGTGGCGCATTGGCCGATTTGGCCGACAGCGCTGCGACGGTGACGGTCGTCATCGCAACCCACGGCGGCCACGGACCCGGTTCGACCGAACGCCGCATCGAAGCCGAGCGGGCCATCTCGACATTGGGTCCACACATCAAAACGGTCTGGTGGAACCTGCCCGATGGAAATCTGCCCAACGCCGTGAGCGAAATGGGCGAGCAGCTTCTGGAACTCGTCGACTCTCAGACCCTGCTGATAGCGCCGGTCGAATGCGACGGACACTCGGACCACGAAGCGGTAGCAGCGGCGGCCGAGGCGGTGGCGCGTGAACGCGACGCGGCACTGCTGCATTACCCGGTGTGGCTTTGGCACTGGGCCACGCCCGACGACATCGACTGGGCTCGGCTACGCACGATCGCTCCATCGCTACGGGCCTTGATCGCAAAGTCTGCCGCGATCGACTGCTACACAAGCCAACTCACGTCTCCTGACGGCTACCCCATTGTCGGACCCTCGGTTGCCGCCCGAGCCCGGCGCGTCATGGAAACTGTTGTTCTCCCGCTGCCGCTGGACCTCGCGGCGCGCGTCGCAGGCGATACCGGCGCGGAACGTTCGCGAGCACAGATAGCCGCGCCCTTCGACACAATGCTCGACCACGGTGTGAAAGATCCCTGGCGGCTTGACGAGTCAGAGTACGAAAAGCGTCGACTCGCGCTCACACTCGCCTGCCTGGGCCGTCAGCACTATTCGAATGTCCTGGAGATCGGTTGCGCCACTGGACAACTCTCGGCGCAGTTGCGTGAACGCGCCGACAACGTCATCGGGATGGACGCCAGCGAAATGGCTCTCGACGTGGCCCGCGCACGAACGGACGCGGTCGAGTGGCTGCTCGGGGCGGCCCCGAACGACATTCCCGACCTACAGTTCGACCTTGTCGTGCTCTCCGAAGTCGCTTATTTTCTCGACGGCCCCGATCTGCTGGCCACCCTGCGGGCCGCACGGCGTCGGTTGCGCCCGCACGGCGAGATACTCATCGCGAACTGGTCCGCTCCCACCGAGGACATCCCCCTTGATGGGCCCACTGCCCACGCCCAGGCTGCCGCGATCTTCGACCTGCCGCTGAGGGCCCGCTACCACGACGCCGATCTGACAATCCAGGTGTGGGGGGAACCGCTGTCGGTCTACCACGAATGTGCGGACACGGCATGAAGCGTTTACGCCACATGGCGATTATCGTGCCGGCCTGCAACGAGGAAGAGCGCATCACTGTGTGCCTCGATAGCCTCCGCGCGTCGGTAGGTCGGGTTCAGCATGAATACCCTTATGTGTCTTGCGATGTCGTCGTGGTCCTCGATCGCTGCGCGGATCAGACCGGTTCACTCGTCGACAGCCACGGTGACCGGACCATCACCAGCAGCGTCGGGAGGGTTGGCGGTGCCCGCCACCTGGGTGCCATCGATGCGATCAGCCGCGCTCGCCGCGCAGGCGTTCCCGACCATGAGGTCTGGCTTGCCAATACCGACGCTGACAGCACGGTGCCCGACACCTGGCTCACCACCCAATTCAGCTTGGCTGATGCAGGTTTCGACGCTGTCATCGGGACCGTCACGCCCGCCGGGCTCGATCTTCGATTGGAGCGAATCTGGCGGCAGAAGCACCAACTGGCCGAGGGGCACAATCATGTGCACGGAGCGAACCTCGGACTCAGAGCGAGCACCTACGTGCAGGCGGGCGGCTTCGCGGCGGTGTCGCTGCACGAAGACCTCGACCTCGTCAACCGCGTCAAAGCTTGCACGACACAATGGATCACGACGCATCGGACCAACGTGCGAACCTCGGCACGCACGCAATCACGAGTCGAAGGTGGATTCGCAAGCTATCTTGCAGATCTCGGATCCGGAGATCGCTCATGACGGCGCAGCTCGTGCAGGATTGGCTCGGCTCCGGCCGTCTCGAGTTGCCCTTACCTGCCTCGGGACACACCGCCGAGCGCTGGGGGCGACTCGCTTCGCTGGCCGAGGAGGACGTGGTGTCGGCCCGCCTAGCTGAGGCACATGTCGATGCTGTCGCCATTCTCGACGAGCTGGGCGCCAAGCCGCCGTCCGCCGATCAGTTGTGGGGCGTGTGGGCGGCCGAGTCTCGCGACAGTTCGGTCGTTGCCACCCAGACCGGCGATGCCTTCATTCTCAACGGCGTCAAAGAGTGGTGCTCTGGCGCTGGGTTGTGCGGCCACGCGCTCGTCACCGCCTCGCTGGACGACGCGGCCGAGACCCGAC
>CBAAAS010000034.1:0-12083 GCA_964658855.1 uncultured Mycobacterium sp. | reverse complement strand
AGTCTTGGGCGGTCGCAACCAATGTCCAATGCCAGTTGGATAAGCGGCCGGGGTGGTGGGAGTTTTTACTATTTCAGTTTTAATCGCACCACCCCGGTTTACAAAACAGATAGCGGAACCGACGCACTACCAGGGGGCGGTATGACACGTCGGTTCCTATAAAAATAGTAGCTTGCCGCTGCGCCGGTACTCCCTGGCAGCGCGGCATCGGCGCGGTTCTGGTTGCCTCCACCCGCGCCTGTTGGGATGGCGGGTCACCTTCCTTTCTGCGCCCGCCATCCCTCCTGAATGTCCCGGTAAACGGGATGAAAGCGGACATACAGTAACGACCGTGCATCTGCGGGTCCGCTTTGTGAATGGTAATGAAATTCGTCTCCGCGTAAATCCATTACCTGTCTAGGTGGCCGGGGCTGTGTGCAGCTATGCGGTCCCGGCCACCACCGAACATAAGGCGGCTGAACTATCCCAAAAGCACGGGACTCGCCGTCACAGTCCCGTGAACTGTCCGGCACTCGGCTTATCCTCGGCGGCATGGACGCTTGGATTACGGGCGGCGCTACCCTATCCGCTGCCGCCGTATCGGCAGGGGCAGCCGCTGCCGTTACGCGGTGGAGCTTGAATAAAAAGCATCGGCTGGACGCAAAAGAGCAGCAAGCCCGGTTGGCGCGTGATGTTGCAACGCGCTTCCTTAACGCTGTAACCGATATTGAAACCGACCGTATGGTCCGGATGCAATCAAACACCGTCGCTGCCGCCGAACGTAATGAGGCACTAAAGCAAGCCTTGCTCGAGCTGCTTCAGACCGCGAAGCAAAACCCGGAGGAGGCAGCACGGATGGCATTAGAGCTACGGAAAACGATCAGCGCCGCACAATCGAGTCCTCATGTACTCCGCGCCGTCGGCGATGCAATGGGTGGCATGGACGTTATGAAAAAGTACATAGCTGAGATGCAGCTCATTTTCCCGGAGAGTTTGGTAAAGAAAGCCGAGACGGTCGCGGCAAAGGCTTTTGGTGTTTCGATGTTGTCGGAGTTACCGCAGATTCTTCAAGGCACAGTTCCCA
This sequence comes from uncultured Mycobacterium sp., assembly GCA_964658855.1. Taxonomy (GTDB): domain Bacteria; phylum Actinomycetota; class Actinomycetes; order Mycobacteriales; family Mycobacteriaceae; genus Mycobacterium. The sequence continues at coordinate 11,020 of CBAAAS010000034.1, read as the reverse complement.
AAGACGGCCTTGACCTTTCCAATTTGGGTCAACTCTCCGCCGAGCGGGATGCCGCCATCAAAGATTTTCGGGATGCGCTGCGTGAGTCTTTCGATCTGGACAAGCTGACGAACTAGCGCCTAACCGGGGCGCTTGACCGCTGACGACGACGGGAAACGGGTTCCCACCGAGGGCAGGACCCCTGACTTGATTCGCAGCTATGGGCGGAACAACGTTCGATAAGTCCCGGCGCAGGATGTCCTCCGCGTGCCGCAATGGTTGAGCGACCTACCCGGCGCTAGCTGGAACCACTCTGCATTCGGGCCAGCAGGTCGCGGGCAACCTCGCGCAGTTTGGTGTTGCGCCTTTGGGATTCGTCCCTGAGTCGGGCGAACGCTCCAGATGGATCACAACCATGTATCGCTATTAGAGCGCCTTTGGCCATGTCGATCTCGGAACGAGAGGATAGTGCTTTCTCAAGCTGCGTGACGGTTACGCGGGCCTTCTGCCAACGGCTAGCATTACTGATCGCTTCACCGGCGGCAACGCTATACAGACGCATGAGTTCAGCGTCGAACGGATCAAACGCGGCTGCGGTGTAGCTGTATATGTTGAGCGAACCGGCGAGTTCCTGCTCACCGTCCACGCCTGCGATCACCAACGGAACCGACAAACTTGCGCGGATTCCTACTTGCAGCGCGGCCTCAACGAAATCCGGCCACCGTTGATGTTCGTCGTCCATGACCGCTCGCAGCGGCATGCGCGTCAACGCAGCCTCCAGGCACGGCCCCAGGCCCGAAGCGTATTGCTGCTCGTCGAGTTCCAGTGCCTGCTCATCGGTGCAGGCCACAGTGCGGACATCGGGCCACGACAGCACGGTAATGCTCACGACGTCGGCATGCGGGATCGCGGCGACCGCCGACTCGGCAACCCGCTGCGCCACCACGTCTAGAGGCTCTTCGGCAGCGAACAGGTCTCGCAGACCCTCGACTGCCTCTGCTGTGCTGATTAACCTGGCCAACGTTGCAGACAACTCAGCACTCATGATCGGTGCCCTTCAAAGCATGCGATTACCGCTGCTACGGACACACCCTGACTTCACCCTATGCCTGAAATCACATCGGTGTCGCTTACAGCTGCGAGAAGGGCACCGAGGCGACTGAGCGACTCAAGCACCGGGAGCGAAGATGGGGCTAAAGCCGTCCGTTCCTCCATCGGGGCGTCCGCGAGTCCCTAGCCACAAGAGCGGCCCGCCCTGCTCGACAACCCGGCCCTACGCAGCGCCGCCACTAACCGAAGTCGGACTCGATTCGCGTCCGGGAACTCTATCCACTGGCCGTAGGTGGGGGTAGTGTCAGCCTTCCTATTTTCATTCGGTTTCTTCACACGAGCCGGGATACGGGCTGCTTGTCAAAACAGGTTCGCCATCTCGCGCAAAGGCTCCGTTACACCTGAACTTTGCCACGGTCGCAAAGCATCGGTTTAGCAGCTGCTTCTTTGAAGTCAAACAGGGTTATCTCTGAGCTGGCCGGCGCAGGTGGTGGTTTCGTGTCACGCAATGATCTGGTGAGCACATCCGTTACGTATCACCGGGGGATCATCCCGGTGCTCGCTATCAGCGGTGAAATTGATCTCGGCACCGTCCCTGCTGTCGAACTTGCTATCGCTGAGGTTCTGGGCGAGGACCCGCCCTCGCTCGTAATTGACCTGCTGGGGGTTCATTTTCTAGGCTCGGTCGGCCTCGGCGCTCTGGTGGAAGCACGCAACAAGTTTGTTGACTGTGACCGTTTTGCGGTTGTGGCGGAAGGTCGGATGACCAGCCGGATCATCCAGCTCCTCAACCTGGATGGCGTGCTCTCGCTCCAAGGGACCGTCGAAGAAGCCTTGAGCGCGGTGAACCTGAGTGACCGGGGACCCGCAATTCCCTGACGCCGGGTATACCAAGCACGTGCACGGCGCTGGCGATCTAGTCCCCGGCCCGGATGGTTCGTGGATGGTGCGACCGCCCGAACGGTGCGACAACGGGCATCTACTGCGGGGCCGCTGCATCGTTGGCACCACGGCGTGTTCCTACCAGGATCGGCACTTGTCGTGGACGTGTGATGTCTGCGGGAACACGGTTTACGGTCCGGCGTTGGGGCCTGACTGCGACGTGCTGCACGGGCCTGCCCGTGTCCGGTGACCGTCGCCGGGGACACGATGACGGCCGGAAGGATTTTCGCGGCTGTATGGGCGGCTGAGCCAGCAAACCGCATCGGTGCCTGTTGAGTCGCGGGTATTACGCAGCTTCTCGGCTTGTCGCGCGAGGTTAGCCTGTCCCCAAGATAATTGGCACTACAGCGGTTGGCTGCGACCTCGTTTTACCTGCTCAGAGTACACCGTTAGCTAGCCTAGAATCGCCAGTTCCTTGGGGAACCGGGTGAGCAATTCCGGTGCGTGTCCGGAGGTCTCGCCAGCCACCACCAGCGTGTCCTCGATGCGGACGCCGCCACGCTCGGGCAAATAAACGCCGGGCTCCACAGTCACAACGGAGCCCGCACGTAGTGTACCGGCGGCGGTGGCGCCGATCCCCGGCGCTTCGTGGATCTGCAGGCCGACACCGTGGCCCAACCCGTGGCCGAAGTGCTCGCCGTGGCCCGCATCCGCGATGACCAGCCGTGCGGCGGCGTCCACATCGCGCAGGTCGGCCCCGGGTTGCAGCGCCTCCCGGCCGGCCCGCTGGGCGTCGGCGACCAACTGGTAGACCTCCAGCTGCCAATCAGCGGCCTTACCGAGTACGAAGGTGCGGGTCATGTCGGAGTGATAGCCGCCGACCAGCGCACCGAAGTCGATCTTGACGAAGTCGCCGGCAGCCAGCACCGCCTCGGTGGGCCGGTGATGCGGGATCGCCGAATTCGCCCCGCTGGCGACGATGGTCTCGAAGGACACCCCGTCGGCGCCGTGGTCGAGCATCAGCGCCTCCAGCTCGCGGCCCACCTCACGTTCGGTGCGGCCGGGCCGCAGCCCGCCACGATCGATCAGATCGGTCAGCGCGGCATCGGCGGCCTCACAGGCCAGCCGCAGCAGCGCCACCTCACCCTCGTCCTTGATCTCGCGCAGCGCCTCGACGGTCTGCGAGGCGCGAACCAACTCGGTGGTGCCGCCGGCGTCACCCAGCGCGGCGGCCAGTGCGTCGTAGCCGTCCACGGTCACGACGTGACTCTCGAAGCCCACCCGCTTGGCCCTGTCTGCCGCCGCGCGCTCGGCCAGGTACCGCCCGCAGGCCCGCTCGATCGCCACTTCCAGGTCGGGCGCCTGCTGAGCGGCCTGAGTGCGGTAACGCCCGTCGGTGGCCAGAACGGCGTCATGGCTATCGGCGAACACCAGCAACGCCGCATTCGACCCGGTGAAACCCGACAAGTAGCGCACGTTGATCAGGTCCGTGACCAGCATCGCGTCCAGTTGGGCCGCGCGGAGTTCAGCTCCGAGTGCGGCTCGCCGCTGGGAATGTGTCACGCCAGCTGACGCTACTCGCTACGCTGTGGCCCCATGACTAACTGGATGCTGCGTGGCCTGGTCTTCGGCGCCGCGATGGTCGTCGTTCGGCTGTTTCAAGGAACGCTGATCAGCGTGTGGCAGACCCAGGCGGCCCTGATCAGCATCGTCCTGCTGACGCTGTTCCTCGTCGGCGTGGTCATCTGGGGTCTCATCGACGGCCGCGAGGACGCCGCCTCCAACCCCGACCCCGATCGTCGCGAAGACCTGGCGATGACGTGGCTGCTGGCCGGTCTGATCGCCGGGCTGCTCAGCGGCGCGGTGACGTGGCTGATCGCGGTGTTCTACAAAGCCCTCTACGTCGGCGGCCTTATCAACGAGCTCACTACGTTCGCGGCGTTCACCGCACTGGTGGTGTTCCTCGGCGCGATCGCCGGAGTGACTGTCGGCCGCTGGCGGGTCGACCGTAAGGGTGCCTACAAGCCGCAGAGCGGTGGTGCTACCGGTGGCGATGACGAGCGAGCCGACACCGACGTCTTCGCCGCTGTCCGTTCTGACCAGGCTGCCACCGAGGGCGCCGCCGAGTGGCCGCAGGAGCAGACGAGCTCGGTCGCCACCGCCGAGCGCGAGGATTACCAGGCGCCGACTGCCTACAGCCACGAAGCCGAGGACACGACGCAAGCCGTCAGCCCGGCCGCCGGCGACGAAGAGACCAAGAAGATTGCCTGGCCGCCGGCCAGCACAGAGAAGACCGAGGCGCTGCCGGCCCACGAACCGGCCACCGAGCACATCGAGAAGCCGAAGACCGACGACTAGCCGTTCAGGCTGGCCAGATAACGCAGGGCGAGCAGGTATCCCTGCACACCGCATCCCACAATCACGCCGGTAGCGACCGGGCTCAAATACGAGTGGTGCCGAAACTCTTCGCGGGCAAAGACATTGGAGATGTGCACCTCGATGAGTGGCGCACTCAACTCCGCGCAAGCGTCGCGTAACGCAATCGAGGTGTGGGTCAACCCACCGGCATTGAGGATCACCGGCTCCTTGGCGTCAGCGGCCGAGTGGATCCAATCCAGCAGTTGAGCTTCACTGTCGCTCTGGCGCACAACGGCTTTCAGCCCGAGCCCGGCCGCCTCGCGCTCGACCAGCGCCACGAGGTCGTCGTGGGTGGTGTCGCCGTAGACCTCCGGCTCGCGGCGCCCCAGCCGACCGAGGTTGGGCCCGTTGAAGACGTTGACCGTGGCAGTCATCGCGTGCCCACCTCTGCGTAGGCGGCCGCCAGCAGCGCCGGGTCAGGGCCCTCCAGCCGGCCGGGCTTGGCCAGTCCGTCGAGCACCACGAATCGCAGCACTCCCGCACGGGTCTTCTTATCGCCGACCATCGACTCCAGAAGTTGTGGGAGCGCGTCGGAGTCGTAGCTGATCGGCAGTCCGAGTGAGGTCAGGATGTCGCGATGGCGTTGCGCGGTGGCGTCATCGAGACGCCCGGCCAGCCGGCCCAATTCGGCCGCGAACACCATGCCCACCGAGACCGCGGCGCCGTGACGCCACTGGTAGCGCTCTCGCCGTTCGATCGCGTGACCCAAAGTGTGGCCGTAGTTCAGTATTTCGCGCAGGTCCGATTCCTTCTCGTCGGCGGCCACCACCTCGGCCTTGACGGCGATCGCACGGCGGATCAGCTCGGGCAGCACCTCCCCCGACGGGTCCAGCGCAGCCTGCGGGTCAGCCTCGATCAGGTCAAGGATCACCGGGTCGGCGATGAAGCCCGCTTTGACGACCTCGGCCGCACCGGCCGCGATCTCGTTGTGCGGCAACGTTTGCAGCGTTGCAAGGTCGACCAGGACGGCAGTCGGCTGGTGGAATGCGCCGACCAGATTCTTGCCGGCGTCGGTGTTGATACCGGTTTTGCCGCCGACCGCGGCGTCGACCATCGCCAGCAGCGTGGTCGGCACGTGCACGATCGACACACCGCGCAGCCAGGTCGCCGCGGCGAAGCCGGCGACGTCGGTCGCGGCGCCGCCGCCCAGACTCACCAGCGCGTCCTTCCGGCCGATGCCGATGCGGCCCAGCACGTCCCAGATGTAACCGACGACGGGCAGGTCCTTGCCGGCCTCGGCGTCTGGAATTTCGATCTGGTGCGCCTCAATACCATTGTCGGCCAAATGGTTTCGAATTGCCTCGGCAGTATGGACCAGCACTGGCTGATGCAGGATGGCGACGCGGTGCCGGCCCGCGAGCAGTTCGCCGAGTTCGCCCAGTAGTCCGGTCCCGATGACGACCGGGTAGGGCGGGTCGACGGCCACCTGCACAGTGACCGGTTCGCGAGCTTCCGTCATCGGCCCGCCTCCCGACGAGCTGCGGCCAGCGCGGCCGGAGTTGCGGGCGTCGGCGGCGGCCCGGTTCGGGGCTCGTTCACGCTGGACGCGTCGGATGCCGGCGTGCGGCGCCACGGCGGTCGGCGTCGGTTGCGGGCAGTGATGCTGAGTTTGGGGTCATTGAGGCGGCACACGATGTGGCGGACCACAGCGCCGGGGTTGCGACGGTTCGTGTTCACCCGGATCGTGGCGACCTTCCGATAGAGCGGCACGCGCTGGGTCATCAGCGCGCGGAACTTTTCAGCGCGGTCCGGTCCGGCCAGCAACGGCCTTACGGTGTTGCCGCCGGTGCGCCGAACCCCTTCGGCCGCAGTGATTTCCAAGTAAACGACGGTGTGGCCGGCCAGCGCGGCACGCACCCCCGGGGTGGTGACGGCGCCGCCGCCCAGCGACAGGACGCCGTCGTGGGACTCCAACGCCGCCCGGATCACCTCTTCCTCGATCCGGCGGAACTCCTGCTCCCCATCGGTGGCGAAGATGTCGGCGATGGTGCGTCCAGTCTGCTGCTCGATGGCCGCGTCGGTGTCGAGCATGCCGACGCCGAGCGCCTTGGCCAGGCGTCGACCGATCGTGGACTTACCGGATCCCGGCAGTCCCACCAACACAGCTCTGGGCCCCATGAGTGGCTACCCGGAAGCCCGAGCTTCGCTGACCGGCTCCCGCTCGGCGACCGACCTCAGGTAAGAGTCGATGTTGCGCCGTGTCTCGGTCAGCGAGTCGCCGCCGAACTTCTCCAGCGCGGCACGAGCAAGGACCAGTGCCACCATGGTCTCGACGACCACGCCGGCGGCCGGCACCGCGCAGACATCAGAGCGCTGGTTGATGGCAACGGCTTCTTCGCCGGAGGTCATGTCCACGGTGGCCAGTGCGCGCGGCACGGTGGAGATCGGCTTCATCGCGGCGCGCACCCGCAGCGGCTCGCCGTTGGTCATGCCGCCTTCCAGGCCACCGGCTCGATTGGTCGAGCGGATCACACCGTCGGGACCCGGGTACATCTCGTCGTGGGCACGGCTGCCGCGTCGGCGGGCGGTTTCGAAGCCGTCGCCGATTTCGACGCCCTTGATCGCCTGGATGCCCATCACCGCGGCGGCGAGTTGGCTGTCGAGCCGGTGGTCGCCGCTGATGAACGATCCCAGGCCAACCGGCAGTCCGACCGCGACCGCTTCAACGACGCCGCCCAGGGTGTCGCCGTCTTTCTTGGCCGCCTCGATCTCCGCGATCATCGACGTCTCGGCCGCCTTGTCGAATGCCCGCACCGGACTGTCGTCGATCGCCGCCAAGTCGCCGACATGCGGCGGTGGACCGTCATAGGGCGTGGAATCGCCGATCGAGATGACGTGGGAGATCACCTCGACGCCGAGGGCTTGCCGGAGGAACTGCCGCGCGACGGTACCGGCCGCGACACGGGCGGCGGTCTCGCGCGCGCTGGCCCGCTCGAGCACCGGTCGGGCGTCGTCGAATTCGTACTTGAGCATGCCGGCGTAGTCGGCGTGGCCGGGCCGCGGTCGGGTCAGCGGCGCATTGCGCGCCACGTCCAACTCGGTGGCGTCGACCGGGTCCGGGGCCATCACGGTCTCCCATTTCGGCCATTCGGTGTTGCCGATCTCGATGGCGATCGGGCCACCCAGCGTCACGCCATGCCGTAGTCCGGCCAGCACCGTGACCTGGTCGCGCTCGAACTTCATCCGGGCGCCGCGGCCATAACCGAGGCGACGCCGGGCAAGCTGATCGGCGATGTCGTCAGACGTGACGGTCAGCCCGGCGACCATGCCTTCGACCATGGCCACCAACGCTCGGCCATGGGATTCACCAGCAGTAGTCCATCGCAACACGAGTCCCATCTTCCCATGACGAGCCCCGACAGGGAAAAAGCCTCCAAGCCGGCGCCTGGGTTTGGTTACTCGCGAGTAGGGTAACCCCGTCGCGTGATCGCGGTCACACGGTTTGCGAGCGAGAGGTGGTTCATGGCGTCAAACCTGAAATCCCTGGTGGGCTGGGCACGGTCGCCGGCGAAAGACGTGGATTCACCGTCAGGGTCGTGGGTGAACACGATTCGCGGTCTGGCCGCGCGAGCGACGACGCCACTGCTGCCCGACGACTACCTGTCGTTGCTCAACCCGCTGTGGTCGGCGCGCGAACTGCGCGGCGAGATCGTGGCGGTCAAATCCGAGACAGACGACACGGCAACGGTCGTCATCCGGCCGGGGTGGGGATTTTCCGGGGAGTACAGCCCGGGTCAATACGTCGGAATCGGCCTGCGTGTCGATGGCAAGTGGCACTGGCGGTCGTATTCACTGACGTCGGTTCCCGAACGCGGCGAAGAAAACATCTCGATCACCGTGAAGGCCACCCCCGAGGGCTTCTTGTCCGCTCACCTGGTCAACGGCGTCGAACCGGGCACCATCATCCGTCTGCAGTCGGCCAAAGGCGACTTCGCATTGCCGAACCCGCCCCCGGAAACCATCCTGTTCATCACGGCCGGCAGCGGCATCACGCCCGTCATGGCGATGCTGCGATCGTTGCGGGCGCGCGGCCAGTCCCCGGACATCGTCCACCTGCACTCGGCCGGCTCGCAGGACGCGGTGATTTTTCACGACGAATTGCGCCAGATCGAACAGGAGCAGAACGGCTACCGCCTGCATCTTCAGCTGACCGAAGCCGACGGCAAGGTCGACTTCAACGAACTCGACGACATCGTCGCCGACTGGCGAGACCGGTCGGCGTGGGCGTGCGGGCCCGCGGCCATGCTCGACGCCGTCGAGAAGGTGTGGCAGGACAACGACATCGAAGACTCGCTGCACATGGAGCGGTTCAACATCGCGGCCACCGACAAAGGCGGCGAAGGCGGCACAGTCACGTTCGCCATATCCGACAAAGAAATCGAGATCGACGGCGCGACAACCATTCTGGAGGCAGGCGAGGAACAAGGCATCCAGATGCCGTTCGGCTGCCGAATGGGAATCTGCCAGACCTGCGTACTGCCGCTGGAAGACGGCCACGTTCGCGATGTTCGCTCGGGTCAAGAACACGGCGCCGGCGATCGCATACAGACCTGCATTTCGACCGCATCCGGTAACTGCACCATCAAGGTTTGAGGGGAAACCGATTCCATGGCTATCACTGACATCAAGGCCTACGCCCACCTGACTCCGCAGGACGTCGAGGACCTGGCCGCGGAGCTAGACGCCATCCGCGCCGACATCGAAGAATCGCGCGGCGAACGCGATGCGCAGTACATCCGCCGCGCAATCCAATTGCAGCGCGGGCTGGCGGTATTCGGGCGCCTTGCCTTATTCGCCAGCAGCAGCAGGATCGCGCGCCTGGCCGGTATTGCCAGCCTGGCCTCCGCCAAGATCATCGAGAACATGGAATTGGGCCACAACATCATTCACGGCCAGTGGGACTGGATGAACGACCCGGAAATCCACTCCACCGAATGGGAATGGGACACGACATGCCCGTCATCGCAGTGGAAACACTCGCACAATTTCGTGCACCACAAATACACCAACGTCGTCGGCCTGGACAGCGACGTCGGCTACGGCATCATGCGTGTCACGCGAGACGAGCCGTGGGCGCCGTGGATGATCGGCAACCCGATCTACAACCTCCTGTTGGGGACCTTCTTTCAGTGGGGCGTCGCGCTGCACCACGTCGAGACCGCGAAGATCCGCAAGAAAGAAAAAACCTGGGCGGAGGCGCGAAAAGACTTGCGCGTCATGGGCAAAAAGATGGGCAAGCAAGCGGGCAAGGACTACATCATCTATCCGGCCCTGGCCGGCACCAGCTGGAAGCACACGCTCAAGGCAAATGCCATCGCCAACCTGATCCGGAATTACTGGACCTACATGGTGATCTTTTGCGGGCACTTCCCCGACGGCGCCGAGAAATTCACGCGGGAGAGTTTCGAAAACGAAACCCGCGGCGAGTGGTACCTACGCCAGATGCTTGGCTCGGCCAACTTCAACGCCGGCCCGATCATGGCATTCATGAGCGGGAACCTGTGCTACCAGATCGAACACCACATGTTCCCCGACCTACCCAGCAACCGGTACGCGGAGATCGGTGTTCGGGTGCGCGCGATCTGCGAGAAGTACGACCTGCCCTACACGACCGGGCCGCTGCTGCGTCAGTACTGGCAATCGTTCTGGACCATCTTGAAACTCGCCGTCCCCGACAGCTGGCTGCCCGGCACTACCGACGATGCGCCCGAGACCAATTCCGAACGGAAGTTTTCCGAGCGGGAACCGCGTGAGGTCAACGGCAAGCGCTACGGACTGCGCAGCGCGATCAAAGGCCGCACCCCCGCGGCTGCCTAGCGTCGCCGCAAGGCGGTCAGTTGCCAAACGCCCAGCACCAGCATGATCGCTCCGGCGTCGGCAAGCGCCCAGTCGCCCGCGCGGCTCAGCCCTAACCAGCCGAACCACGCCGCCGCCAAGGCAAGCGGTGCCAGCAGGAAATTGGTCACGACGAAACCGGCCACCAGGCCACGCGTCGGGCGCATCCGATTGACGCCCAGTAACAGGATTGGGCCGAGGATGGCAAAGGCGATCCCGCCGTCGAGGAGCACCGCTTGTGGGACACCCCACCAATCGGCCAGCGGACCGCTCAAAGCGGCGACCACCGCTCCCGCGGAAGTCCAGAAGACGAGATCGGCGCGCAGGGATCGCGTGCGGGCAGAGTCGGTGTCGCGGGGTGGTATCGCTGTGGTTGTCATGCATTGATGGTCTGCCGAGACGCACTGCCGACTCCACCAATGGCACTGCCAGACGCTGCCAATTGCGGATAATGCCGAGATGCACACCCCTGATTCGATCCTGGCGTCCACGTCGTTGGGGCGCCTGAACGTCAGACGGGTCGGCTCCGGGCCGCCGGCACTGCTGTGGCACAGCTTGTGGGTCGATTCGGGTAGCTGGGGCCCGCTGGTGAATAGCCTCGGCGTCCATCGACAGGTGGTGGTGGTCGACGGCCCCGGCTACGCGGCCAGCGACCCGATCCACCGCGACTTCACCCTCGCCGACTGCGCCGACGCCGCCGTCGAAGTGCTCGACCACCTCGGCATCACCGGGCCGGTGGACTGGGTGGGTAACGCGTGGGGCGGCCACGTGGGCATTACCCTGGCGGCCGCCCGGCCCGCCCGCGTGCGCAGTCTGGTCACCATCAACACACCGTTGCTGCCGGTCGGGCGTCGGC
>CBAAAS010000033.1:0-12115 GCA_964658855.1 uncultured Mycobacterium sp. | reverse complement strand
GATTCGATCGCGAACTGCGCGCCGGTGGCGAAGGCCAGCAGGTCGTTGATCGAGACGACGTCTTGGACGTAGGAGTCGGAGGACGGACGCGGCACCACGAGCGTGCCTGCGCGCGGCCGCGATGCGACGAGGTTGTCCTCGCGCAGCCGCCGTAACGCTTCCCGGACGGTATACCTGCTGACCGAAAAACGTTTGCACAGTTGGTGTTCGGTGGGTAGCTGCGACCCGACCGGGTACACACCGTCGACGATCTCTTTCCGCAGCGCGCGCGCCACCTGCAGGTAGCGGTGGTCGGTGGTGTCAGCCATCGTGACCGCCCTGCCGAAACGCCAGCAGGCTGCCGTCCGCGTCGGCCGACACATAAAGCGTGCCGTCGGGCCCGGCGGTGATGCCGGCGAACGGCCCCTGCGGCCCGGAGAACGGTGGCATGCCCTGCAGCGGCTTGGGCACCACACCGGGTCCGGCGCCGAGGGGCAACCCGGCGGCGATCGTGCGCCGCGACCCGTCGTCAAGATCCACCTCGACCAGCTCCTTGGCTCCGGCGTCGATGACGTACAGGAGATTACCGTCGACCAGAATGCCTTGCGGGCGGTTGAATTCGTCCGCCACGGTCTTCTGGCCGGATCCGGCGAGCGTGACCACCCGTCCGCCGCCGGCCTCCGACACCAGCCACCCGCCGTCGGGTGTAGCAGCGACCCCGATCGGATCGACCAACCCGGACGCGATCACCTCGACCCGCCCGCTGCGGATCGCCACCACCCGTCCGGTCCCGAGTTCGGCGGCCGCGATCGTTCCGTCGCCCGCGACCGCCACCCCGTAGAGCTGATCCAACCCGTCGGCCAGCACGTCACTTTCGCCGTCTGCCGGCCGGTAGCGCGAGATCTGGCCACCGGAGGTGGTGACGACGAACTCGCCCGGTCCAGCGGAAGCAAGCCCGCGAAGGAACCCCGGATAGCCCGGCGTGAACAGCATGCCCACGGTGTGCAAGGCGCGGTCGGGGCCGAGCACGTAGAAGTAGGTGCCGTCGGCGACATACAGCCTGCCGTCGGCGCCCACGGCGAGATCCAGTGGCCAGTTCAGCCCGCCGGGCAACAGGGCCTCGGTCGCGCCGTCGGGAAGGATCTCGGTGATCTCGCCGGTGAAGTTGGAGACGAACAGCCGGTCGCCGACGAAGGTCGAATTGTCCAGCCCAGGGCTGAGATTGGCCAGGACCGTCTGCTTGCCGGTGCGCGGGTCGATGCGCAGCACCTGACCGCTGTGCACCTGAGTCGAGATGATGTGGCCGTCCGAGTCGAATTTCACCGAGTCCGGCACGCCAAGGCCGGACGCGACCGTTTCGGGCTCGCCCCCGTCGAGGCCGATGCGCCAGATCTCGTTGGCGCCCATCACCGGGAAGTACAGCAAGCCGTCCGGTCCGACTTCCATCGCGTTGGGCGACGGGACGTTCTCCGCAAGCACCTTCGGCGCACCGCCGTTGAGGTCCAGCTCGAGAAGCCTTCCGCCCTCGCGGCATTCGCCAATGAACAACCGGCCCTGATAAACGGTGATGCCGTTGGCCGAGGGGATATCGGCCCGCAGCACCCGGGTACGGCCGTCCGTGCCGCGCACGCTGACCCGACCGTCCATCACCTCGGTGGCATAGAGATCACCGTGCGGGCCGAACGCCACATCGTCGGGCGCGATGATCTCGCCGCCCTTGGCGCTGATGGTCTCCAGTTCACGGGTGGCGACGTCGAGCGCGCTGATCTGGCTGCCGGTCACCTGTGCGATGTAGATCCGGCCATCGGGCCCGGTCCGCAAACCGTTGGCGCCGAACAGCCTGCTGGGCGGGGTGAGCCGCTCCATACGCCACCCCGCTGCGAGGGTTGGTGACCCCGCCGCTCCGGAGCGACCTTCGTGCAGCAACATCGGTAATGACCTCCGTGGCCCGTGCGTCGCGGCTGTTTCAGCCGGTGACGTTAGCAACAGGGTCTGGTCCAGACAATAGCCAGACACCGTTCCGTCAGCGCCACTTGACGGTCAGCCATTTGCAGAGAATCATATTCTCAATTATGCACATCTCGGTATGTTGTCCGGACAATTCATAGGCGAATTCTGACAGTGGTCGATAATCTGCTCGATCTGCAGGGGCGCGTGGTCATCGTCGCCGGCGCCGCCGGCGGCGGCATCGGCACCACCGTTGTCCGCATGGTCGCTGAAGCGGGCGCGACGGTCGTCGCGGTCAGTCGAGGCAAGGACAACCTCGACACCCACATCTCTCCGCTGGTCGAACGCGGACTGCCGATCGTCCCGGTCGCTGCGGACATCGCCACCGAGGACGGCGTGGCCGCCGCGATCGAGCAGGCACTGCGCGCCGACGGTGACCTCTACGGCCTGGTCAATGTGGCGGGCGGGGCAGCGCCGGAGACCTGGATGCCGTCGACCCGGGTGACCCGCAGCGACTGGCGCGACCTGTTCACCCAGAATCTGGAGACCGCATTCTTCATGAGCCAGGCCGTGGCCGCGGAATTGAAAGCCGGCAGTCGGCGCGGGTCGATCGTGTCGATCTCCTCGATCAGCGGGATGAACACCGCGCCGTTCCACATTGCCTACGGCACGGCCAAGGCGGCGATCGCGTCGATGACACGCACTATGGCCGTCGAACTCGCCGTCGACGAGATTCGGGTGAACGCGGTGGCCCCCGGTGTCACCGCAACCCCGGCTTCGCATACTTACGTCGATGACGACGCCGAACGGGATCGCCGTGCGATCGCAATGGGCCGCCGCGGCCGTCCTGATGAGATCGCCGGTGCCATCCTGTTCCTGTTGTCCGATCTGTCCAGTTACGTCACCGGCCAGACCCTGCTGGTCGACGGCGGTCTGGACCTCAAATGGACGCACCTCGACGCCGACAACACCTCACTCTTTCTCAAGGACGACACCTTCCGAGCGGCGATAAGGAGCACGGAATGACCGAAGTCGAAGCGCCCGAGCAGCTTTCCGCTCCGGCGACCATCGGCGTCGAGGCCTACCTGTCCGAGGACTATGCCCGCGCCGAGCGTGACAAGCTGTGGCGCAAGGTGTGGCAACAGGTCGGGCGGGTCGAAGACCTGCCCAAGACCGGCAGCTTCCTCACCTACGACATCCTCGACGACTCCGTCATCGTGGTGCGCACCGGTCCGGAAACTTTGAAGGCTCACCACAACGTGTGCGCGCACCGCGGCCGGCGACTCGTCGACACCCCCGAACGCACGAAAAGTACTTGTGGGCACAAGAAGTCGTTTGTGTGCGGGTTTCACGGCTGGACCTACGGCCTGGACGGCGACTGCACCCACATCCCGGAGCAACAGGACTGGCAAGACTCGCTGACGCCGCAGAACACCCACCTCGCACCGGTGCATGTCGACACCTGGGGCGGCTGGATCTGGATCAACCTGGACCCCCACTGCGAACCGCTACGCGACTACCTCGAGCCGGCCGCCACCATGCTCGACCCTTTCGGCCTGCAAAACATGAGGGTGAAATGGCGCAAATGGCTCACCTTCCAATGCAATTGGAAGGTGGCGATCGAGGCGTTCAACGAGACCTACCACGTCGCCACCACTCACCCGCAGTTCAACAAGTTCGGCACGTTCCGGGGTTGGGCGAAGGCGCAGGGTAAGCACAGCAACATCGGCTACGACGCACCGAAAGATCTGACCGAGACCAAGTCGAAGATCCGGCTCGGTACCGGAGATCCACGGATCTCGACGGCCGAGATGCAGGTGTACACACTCGAGGAAACCAACGCCACCACCACCAAAACGCTGGTGGATGCGGCGAAGCGACTGGCGGATGAGCTGCCGGAGGACACCCCGCCGGAGAAGGTGCTCAGCCATTGGCTGGCCGCCGCGCGCAGCGACGACGCGGCCCGCGGCGTGACTTGGCCGGTCATCGATCCCGAGCACCTGGCCGAAAGCGGAACCGCCTGGCAGATTTTCCCGAACTTCCAGATCGGGCAGGGCCTGACGACAGCGCTGTGCTACAGCGCGCGGCCCAGCGGCTATGACCCAAACAGCTGCATCTTCGAGGCAGCTTGCTACGAGCTCTACCCCGAAGGCGAAGAGCCACAGACCGAGTGGACGTACCTGGAAGCCGACGACCCCGACTGGCGCACCGTGTTCCCGCAGGACTTCTCCAACATGGCCGCCGTACAGCAAGGCATGAAATCGCTTGGCTTCACCGGAACCAAACCCAACCCCTACATGGAACGCAGCACCGTCAACCTGCATCGCAACCTCGCCGAATACATGGGTACCGGTGCGCCGCGGAACGTAGCAAAGGAGCAGCAATGAAAGTCAACCTCGGATTCGGAACCCACAACTCGCACGACTGGGATGACCGTGTGCTGGCCGAAGATTTCAGCCGGCCGCCGGCGACGCCGGACTGGGAGTGCGTGCAGGGCACGCTCGAGCTTGCCGACCTGGCCGAGCCACTGGGGTACGACGGCATCTGGATGCCCGAGCACTGCGGAACCCCGTACGGCATGACACCCAACCCGATCCAGACGCTGAGCTACTTCGCCGGACGGACTGAACGGGTCGGCCTGGGCACCTTCGTCGCGGTCGCGCCGTGGTGGCATCCGATTCGGTTGGCGCACCAGATCGCTTATCTGGACATCATTTCCAAAGGCCGCTACACCACGATCGGGATCGGCCGCGGGGTGTCCAAGAGCGAGTTCGACGCGGTCGGCGTACCCCGCGAGGAAAGCCGCCAGCGGTTCAACGAAACTCTCGACATCCTGGAGTTGGCCTTCTCCGGCAAGCGCTTCTCCTATGACGGCGAGATCTTCAAGGTTCCGGAGATGTCGCTTCGCCCGGAGCCCCTGAGCAGCGACCTGTTCTCGCGGATCTACAGCTCGTCGTCGACGGCCGAGTCGATGGAGATCCTGGCCCGTCGGGGCATGGTCCCGCTGTTCGTCGGTAACAAGCCCATCGAGGATGCCGGCCGGGAAGTGCAGAAGGTCAACACATTCCGCAAGGAAGAGGGTTTTGCACCCTGCCAGCCGAAGAACGTCATGTTCATGTACTGCACACCCGACGCCGACGGTGCTGCCCGGTCCGAGGAGTGGATCTGGACCGCCAACCGCGATGTCACCGTGCACTACGGATTCGCCGATGCGTCGAACTTCAAGGGCGTCAAGGGTTACGAGGCCTACGCGTCCAGGGAAGCCACCGCGACGGCGGTGCTGGCCTCCGAGGTGACCGGCGGTGAGGGAGAAGCGAAGGGTAAGCCGAAGACGCCTGGCTACCACGCGTCCAACCTGTTGATCGGACCGCCGGAAGAGATCTTCCACCGGATCCAGGCCGCGCAAGAAGCTTGTTCCTTCCAAGAGCTCACGATCGTCCCGCAGTTCGGCACCATGCCCTACGAGGAGGCGATCGCCAGCACCCGGCTGTTCGCCAAAGAGGTTCTCCCGCAGGTGCAGAAGATGGCCGCTCCGCTGCATCCCGCGGCGCTGCCGGAGAACGCTCTGGCATGACGGTGGCGACGATCAACAGGGCAGTGCGATCCGGAAAGACGAGGGGGAGCAGCGCCATATGACGGGCTGTCCGCAACCGACAGACACTCCCGACGACGTCGACATCCCGGCGCTGCGCGAGAAGTATCAGCGCGAGCGTGAAAAGCGGTTGCGCTCCGAAGGTTCCAAGCAGTATGTCGAGCTCGAAGACGACTTCGCCGGATACTACGAAACCGACCCGCACTCACCGCCTCTGGTGCGCGACCCGATCGCCGAGGACATCGACGTCGCGGTGATTGGCGGTGGCTTCGCCGGCCTGCTGTGTGCCGCGCATCTGAAGAAGGCCGGCGTCGACGATGTCCGGATCATCGAGCTGGGCGGTGACTTCGGCGGGGTTTGGTACTGGAACCGCTACCCCGGAATCCAGTGTGACAACGAATCCTATTGCTACATACCGCTGCTCGAAGAACTTGATTTCATGCCGAGCAAGAAGTTCGCCGACGGCGCGGAGATCTACCAGCATTGCCGAAACATCGGCAAACATTTCGGCCTCTACGACGGGGCGATCTTCTCCACCCAGGTCCGCGACTTGCGTTGGGACGACCCCACCAAGCGCTGGCGGATCAGCACCGATCGCGGCGACGACATTCGCGCCCGTTTCGTGGTGATGGCGTCCGGACCGTTCCATCGGCCGAAGCTGCCGGGCATCCCCGGCATCAGGGACTTCAAGGGGCACAGCTTCCACACCTCGCGGTGGGACTACTCCTACACCGGTGGTGACAGCACCGGCGGGTTGGACAAGCTCGCCGACAAGACGGTCGCCCTGGTCGGCACCGGCGCGACCGGCATCCAGGTGACACCGTTCATCGCCCGTCATGCCAAGCACCTCTACGTCTTTCAGCGCACACCGTCCACCGTTGACGTCCGCAACAACACCCCGACCGATCCGGAATGGGTGAAGTCGCTACGGCCGGGCTGGCAGAAAGAACGCCAGCGCAACTTCCACTCGTGGACGTTCGAAGGGATGGCGCTCGGACAGCCGGACCTGGTCTGCGACTTCTGGACCGAACTCGGCCGCAACACCGCGGCCCGGGTGCTCGCGCTGGAAGATCCCGCATCGCTGAGCCCGGAACAGTTCATGGCGATCCGCGAGGAAGAGGACTACAAACTCATGGAGCGGCTGCGACGCCGCGTCGACGGCATCATCGTCGACGAAGACACCGCTGAGACGCTCAAGCCGTACTACCGATTCCTCTGCAAGCGGCCATGTTCCAACGACGACTACCTGGAGGCCTTCAACAGGCCCAACGTCACGCTGATCGACGTCTCTGCGACGAAGGGCGTGCAGCGGGCGACTGAGAAAGGACTCGTCGCCAACGACATCGAATACGACGTCGACTGCATCATCTACGCCAGCGGATTCGAGATCACCACCGAAATGAGCCGCCGATACTCCATCGACGCCATCGAAGGGCGCGACGAACGAACGCTATTCGACTACTGGGCCGACGGTTACCAAACGTTGCACGGGATGACCAGCCGGGGCTTTCCCAACCAGTTCTTCACCGGGTTCACCCAGGTGGGAATCTCAGCGAACATCGCCGCCAACTACGAACTGCAGGGCGAGCACATCGCGTACATCGTCGCCGAGGCGATGGCGCGCGGCGTGACAACCGTCGAGCCCAGCCAGCGCGCACAAGATGACTGGTGCGCCGCCATCGAAGAGACGGCGATCGACAACTCGGCATTCGATTCCCAGTGCACGCCAGGCTATTACAACAACGAAGGCGGCGGCGGGGGAGAAGGCATCCGCTCACACCTGGGCCAGCCGTACGGGCCGGGCTTCTACGCATTCGGTGACCTGCTGACGCAGTGGCGCGACAAAGGTGACATGGACGGTCTCGTCCTAGGGCATGGATGAGTGAGCTGAGGTTCGACGATCGGGTCGCCGTCGTCACCGGCGCCGGCCGGGGACTCGGCCGTTCCTATGCGCTGCTGCTGGCCTCGCGCGGCGCCAAGGTCGTCGTCAACGACACCGGTGCCAGCCTCACCGGGGACGGCGCCGACACCGGTCCGGCCGCGGAGGTGGTGCGCGAGATCGACGCGGCCGGCGGAAAAGCATTCGCCTGCAGCGAATCTGTCGCGACAGCGGCCGGCGGCCAGGCGATCATCCAGGCGGCGCTCGACCACTACGGCCGCATCGACATCCTCATCCACAACGCCGGCACAGTCCGGCGCGCCGCGCTGACGGACATGAGCTACGAGGATTTCGACGCGGTGCTCGACGTGCATCTGCGCGGTGCGTTTCACGTTGTGCGCCCGGCATTTCCGTTGATGCGGGCCGCCCACTACGGACGCATCGTCTTGACCTCGTCGATAGGCGGGCTGTACGGCAACCACGACGTAGCCAATTACGCCGTGGCCAAAGCGGGCGTCATCGGGTTGTCGAACGTGGTGGCGCTCGAGGGAGCAGCCGATGATGTGAAATGCAATGTCATCGTGCCGTCCGCGGTCACCAGAATGGCCGAGGGCATTGATACTTCGGCCTATCCACCGATGTGCCCTGAGCAGGTGGCGCCGGTCGTCGGGTGGCTGGCGCACCAGTCCTGTTCGATCACCGGCGAGATGCTGATCGCCGTGGCCGGGCGGGTGGCCCGGGCGACGGTCGCCGAATCGGCCGGTGTGTACCGGCCGTCGTGGTCGATCGAAGAGGTCGGGGAGAACCTGGATGCAATTCGGGATGCCCACGCACCCTTGATGTTTCCTGTCGTACCCGATGGTCATGCCGAACATCTACGCTACAGCTTCGCTCGGGTCGAGCGGGAAGGAGTCGGTGATGGTCAACGGCGCTAAACCCAGACCGAAAGGGCACTCCGGCCCGCTGGCCGGCGTTCGAGTCGTCGATCTCACCGCGATGGTGATGGGCCCTTACTGCACGCAGATCATGGCCGACATGGGCGCCGACGTGATCAAGATCGAATCGCCGCAGGGCGATGACACGCGCTACGTCTCGGTGGGCCCGACCACCGGCATGAGCGCCGTGTTCGTCAACGTGAACCGCGGTAAGCGCAGCGTCGTGCTGGACCTGCGTTCCGAAGCCGGCAAGGCGACGCTGCGCGCACTGATCGAAACCGCCGACGTGTTCATCCACTCGATGCGCGCCAAAGCGATTGCGCGACTGGGGTTCGGCTACGACGAAGTGGCCGCGATCAACCCGTCGATCATCTACACCAACTGCTACGGCTACGGCCGTCGTGGGCCCAGCCGCGACCGGCCCGCCTACGACGACACCATCCAGGCCGAGTCCGGATTGCCCGCGGTTCAGGAACTACTGACCGGCGAAGCCAACTATGTGGGCACCATCATCGCCGACAAAGTTGCGGGCCTGACCGCGCTGTATGCCACCACGATGGCGCTGTTCCACCGCGAACGAACCGGCGAAGGTCAAGAAGTTGAGGTCGCGATGTTCGAAACCATGGCATCGTTCATGTTGGTCGAACATGCCAACGGTGCCATGTTCGACCCCCCGCTGGGGCCCGCGATCTACCCGCGGACAGTCGCACCGAACCGCAAGCCCTACCGCACCAAAGACGGCTTCATCGCCGCGCTGATCTACAACGATCGGCATTGGACGGCCTTCGTCGACGCCGTGAAACCGCCGTGGGCCGGCGACCTGTACGCCACCCTCGAACGGCGTGCGAAGCAGATCGACGCGGTCTACGCACTGGTCGCCGAGACGCTCTCGGAGCGGACCACCGACGAATGGTTGACGCTGTTCCGCGAGCTGCAGATACCCGCTGCGCCCTTGCAAACCCCCGCTGAGCTGTTCGACGACCCGCATCTCAACGCCGTCGGCTTCTTCGAGACGGTGGACACCGAGCACGGACCGGTGCGTTTCCCCGGTGTGCCGACCTGGTTCTCCCGCACCGCCGGCCACGTCGCCGGGCCCGCCCCGCAGCTGGGTGCCGACACCGCGCAGGTGCTCGAAGAACTCGGCTTGGTACCCGACGTCGAAGAGGCCGCCGCACACGGCTCGGCGTAGCGCGGAGTTGGCGCGCGGCAGCATATCTCGGCCGCCGCCGCGCCGTGTCTGCCGCTGATGCGCACTGCCCGGACCTAAACTGGCGCCTGCATCAGCAGGGAGGGGCACCCGAGCATCGGCGGTATCAAGGCCACCGACCAGGAAACTAGTCGGCGCGCTGGAGAGGTGAACATGGAACCGGCCGGGGCATACCCCGTGCCGGTTCATTCTGCTCGGAAGCCTCGCTGGGTCGCCCCACCACCGGCAAGCCGCTCAACCACCCGCCGGGCCAGTGACGACGGTGACCGACCCGAACGCCGCCCGGGCATCCGCGCCCTGGATGGCCTGCGCGCATTGGCCGTCGGATTGGTCCTCGCCGATCACGGCGGTATCCCCGGCATGGCCGGGGGGTTCCTGGGCGTCGACGTGTTTTTCGTGCTCAGCGGTTTCCTGATCACGTCCCTGCTGCTCGACGAACTGGGCCGCACGGGTCGTGTCGACCTGGTCAACTTCTGGATCCGGCGGGCCCGCCGACTGCTACCCGCGCTGGTCCTGATGGTGCTGACGGTGGCCATCGGACGCCAACTCTTCGCGCCGGAGGCGATCGCCAGCCTGCGCGACGACGCCGTCGCCGCATTCTTCTGGGTCGCAAACTGGATGTTCGTCGCGGACAAGACCGGTTACTTCGCTCAGGGATCCCCGCCGTCGCCGCTGCAGCACGCCTGGTCACTCGGCGTGGAAGAGCAGTACTACATCGTCTGGCCGCTGGTACTGGTCGCGGTGGCCTTGGGACTCGCGGTCCGCGCACGTCGACGGAAGAAGCGGGCCACCGTCGGCGCAGTCCGTCTGACGGTGTTCCTGCTCGCCACGCTCGGAGCGCTGGGGTCCGCCGCGGCCGCGATTCTGCTTGCGTCGGACGCGACCCGCGACCGCGTCTATTTCGGCACCGACACCCGAGCGCAGGCGCTGCTGGTGGGAGCCGCGGCATCCGCGCTGCTGGTCGGCGACTGGCCTGCGCTCAATCGCGGGTGGTCGCTGATCCGCTCCCGAACGGCTAAATGGATCGCCAGGTTGCTCCCGGTGATCGGCCTGGCGCTGCTCGGGGCGGCCGTGCACTTCGCCACCGGCAGCGCCCGGGAGTTCCGCGGCGGGCTGCTGATCGCGGTCGCCGTCGCGGCAGTGCTGGTGATCGTCCCGGTGGCACTGGATCAGCGCGGACCAGTCGCCACCGCGCTGGCCTGGGGTCCGCTGGCCTGGCTCGGCGGCATCTCCTATGGCATCTACCTGTGGCACTGGCCGATTTTCCTAGTTCTCAACGGCCAGCGGACCGGCTGGCACGGCTTATCGCTGTTTGCCCTCCGGTGCGCCGTGACGCTGGCGATCTCAGTGGCGTCGTGGTGGGCGATCGAGCAGCCGGTCCGAAAGTGGCAACCGATGCGGGTGCCACTGCTGCCGCTCGCCGGAGCCACCGCGGCGACCGCCGCGGCAATCACATTGCTGGTCGTTCCGGTCGTTCCCAAGGCCGGTGTCAGCGCACTCGACGCCAGCCTTCCGCCGGGTGTCTCGCCGGTTGCGGTGGTCTCACCGTCGCCTGCCGAAGCCGTCCGGCCGGCACGGGCTATCACCAAGCGAGACCCGCACCGGCCGTTCACCGTGTCGGTGTTCGGCGACTCGATCGGCTGGACGATGATGCACTTCCTGCCGGCGACGCCCGGCTTCCAGTTCGTCGACCACACCGTGATCGGTTGCAGCCTGGTGCGCGGCGGGCCGTACAGCTATCTCGGCCAGTCCCTGGACCAGAAGAGCGAGTGCGAATCATGGCCGGGCCGGTGGACCTCGCAGATCTCCGCCGATCAACCCGACGCCGTCCTGCTGGTCATCGGGCGCTGGGAGACTGTGGACCGGGTCAACGAGGGACGGTGGACCCACATCGGGGATCCGGCCTTCGACTCCTACATCAGCGCCGAGTTGCGGCGTGCGGTCGACATCCTCAGCTTCAGCGGTGCGCCGCTGACCGTCGCGAACTTGCCGTACAGCCGACGAGGTGAACGGCCGGACGGCAGTTTGTATCCCGAGGATCAGCCCGAGCGGGTGGACGAGTGGAACACCATGCTGGGCAAGACGATTGGCAATCGTCCGGACGTTCACATCCTCGACCTCAGGAAAAAGCTGTGCCCGAAAGGAACGTACACGGCCGACGTGGACGGCATCCATGTCCGCAGCGACGGCGTGCACCTGACCGAGGAGGGCGTGCAGTGGATGATGCCCTGGCTCGAGCAGTCGCTGAAACCGCGCTGACCACCTAGCGGTGACTTAGGTGGCGGTGTAGCAGCTGAGTTCCATGCTGTCGCTCTCGCGGACAGCGAAATTGAAACTCACGTAGCCACTTTCGCTGCCGTGGACGTAGTCGAGGTAAGACCGCGTGTCAGGGCTTTCGGTGTTGTCGGCGACGATCAGGGCGCCGGGCGACAATTTCGGCTCCAGCAGCTTGATCACCGGCAGGTACAGCTCTTTCCATCCGTCCAGGAGAAAGAAGTCGACCGGGCCGTCCAGTTCGGCAAGCGTGGACAGGGCGTCGCCTTGGGCGACGACTTCCTGGCAGAAATATACTTATC
>CBAAAS010000032.1:0-12148 GCA_964658855.1 uncultured Mycobacterium sp. | reverse complement strand
CTGGACGTCACCAGCAAGCCGCCCGGCACCATCGAGTGGGAATAGTTCGCCATGGCTGAAGCCGTCGACCCATCAGTGCCGCCCGGTGGTACCGGTTGTAGCGAGTGTGACGCCAGCGGTGGCTGGTGGGTACACCTGCGGCGGTGTGCGGCGTGCGGGCACGTCGGCTGCTGCGACGATTCGCTGTCCAGGCACGCAACGCAGCACTGGCGGGAGTCTGGACACCCGATCATCAGGTCGTTCGAGCCGGGCGAAGACTGGTTCTGGAACTACGAGACCAACGACTACTACGACGGTCCCGAACTCGCCCCACCGGAATGCCATCCCGCAGACCAGACGGTCCCCGGTCCCCGTGCCCGGGTGCCGGGCGACTGGGCCGAACTGCTCAGTCGGCGAAACGACTGACGCCCCGCCCCGATCCGGGGTGTAGAGCCCGATTGATTGACTGCCGTACCGGATGCGTGGTACCAACTAGGCAATTGAAAACATCATTTTCAATTCAGCGCTGTGCCGGCTTGGTTGGAGGGCGAACGTGGCCGAAGAAGCCGTTGACAACGTCCAACCGGCCTGGAAACAGACGATGGCCTGGCTACCGCACTCGATTGCAGAGGCTGCGCTATCGGCAGGTGACGGCGAGGCCGCCGACCTCTCGGGGGCGTGGGCCCATCTGCAGGAGCGGCTGAACGCCGCCGAGGAACTCGTGCGGTCCACTCCGGTCAACAAGAATCGCCTCGACTACGGGTCGGGGATGCGACATCTGATGGTGTTGTTGGCGGTCGGCACGGATATGGCGCTGCGGGCAGATCCGGACCCGGTCCTCGCCGTCAACCGGGCCCGCATGGATGACATTGTCACCTGGGGGCTGGAATGTCCGGACTGCGTGTACTTGAATGCGAGCCTGCGCGCAGGCGAGACGTATCGGATTTTCGGCAACCGGGGCACCGCCCGATATGTCGGCCTGCAGACGATGGACGGAATCGCCGCGACGGCTAACTGTCTCGTCGACGAACTCGAGGTCGACGCCGACGGGAACTTCGAAGCGATCTTGTCCGCCGACGAGCACAGCGGTAACTGGCTGCGGCTGACCGGCGATCATCCGACGCTGACGGTGCGAAACTTCTTCTATGACTGGGACACCGAGGTTCCGGCGTCATTGCGTATCGAGCGCATCGGCGACGAAACGGCATCGACGGCTCATTCGGTCGAATTGGATGTCTCGGTGTCGCGCCAGCTTCACGCGCTGGGCGACTTCGTCTTTGACAACCTGAAATTCTTCCTCGACTTCGGTGCGATGCCGCCGGCCAACGGTTTCATACCGCCGATGGACATGAGTGACATGGGTGCGGCAGCGGAAAACCGCCCTGTCATCGGAAGATTCGAACTCGAGCCCGACCAGGCGCTGATCCTCGAGGTCGAGCCGCCGGAGGGCGTCTATTGGAGCATCTCGCTGGGCAATCCGTGGTTAGAGACGATTCACTACGGACGCCACCAGTCCAGTCTCAACGGACATCAGGCGGTTATCGATTCCGACGGGATCTTCCGTGCCGTCATCTGTGCGACGGATCCCGGAGTGGCGAACTGGCTGGACACCGCGGGTCACAGTAACGGTGCGCTGCTATTGCGTTGTGTGCGAACCGAAACCGCGCCGGTGCCTAGCGTGCGCGTGGTGAAGGTCGACGAGGTTCTGTCGTTGTTGCCTGCCGGCACCGCCATGACCACTCCCGACGAACGCTCTCACGTGATCGAAGCCCGCCGCCACGCCGTCTACGAAAGGTTCTACCGGTGACTTTCTCCGCTGACGATCTCGAAGACGGTGCCCGCGCCGCCACTGGCCTGGATGATTTCGGCTCGGCCTACTACCGCGAGGGTCTCGAGCGGACCGTCGCCGCGTTGAACACCGAAGCCGACCTCAACGATCTCGGCCGGGTTATGCAGCACGCGACCATCAGTAACGCTTTGATCCAGCGACTGAAGATCATCGAGACCTACAAGCAGCATCCCGAGATCGGCGACGAGGTCGTCGACGGCCCGATCGTAGTCCTGGGGCTACCGCGCACGGGGACCACCGCACTGGGCCAATTAGTCTCTGCCGATCCACAATTGAGGTCGTTGCGCACCTGGGAATCCCAGGCGCCTACCCCGCCGCCCGAGGCCGCGACCCAGCACACCGATCCGCGGATCGCGCAGGCCGCCGAGGGCATCGCGATGATCGACCAGATGTTTCCCGAGTTTCGGACGATGAATAGTTTCGATGCCGAATCCGCGACGGAATGCCAGGACCTGATGGGCATGAGCTTTCGCACCTTCCACTTCGACGGGGTGGTACGGGTTCCGGGATACGTCGAATGGCTGCTGCAGAGTGACATGCGCGAGACCTACACCTTCCACCGCGATGTGTTGAAACTGCTGCAGTGGCACTGCAAGCCGAGCCTGTGGCACCTGCGGACGCCGGTGCACATGTTCGCACTCGAATCGTTTGTCGAAGCGTATCCGAACGCCAAATTCCTGTGGAGCCACCGGGATCCGGCCAAGGTCCTGGGATCGGTCTGCAGTCTCATCGCATATGTCCGGACCTGGAGCAGCGATCATCGCGACCCTGAAGAGCTTGGGGCCGAACAACTGGCGTGGTGGTCCGAGGGCATGGGCCGTGCGATGGAGTTCCGCAAGAAATTCGGCGACGACCGTTTTGTGGACGTGTCCTTCGCCGATCTGCAAACCAACCCGATCAACACGATTGCGCACAGCTACGAAAAGCTCGGTCTCACGTTCACCGATTCGGCGCGCGCGAGAGTGCAGGAGTGGGCAGACGGGCACAAGCCCGGTCGGCACGGCACTCACAACTACGAGCTGGCCGATTACGGGTTGACCACGGAGAAGGTGCACGAGGCGTTCGGCGAATACATGGCTACCTTCGATGCTTCAGCATGATGGGGCTGACGTCAGAGCCGGCGGGCGCCGAAAGCTCGAACCCGATCCGGACATACATGCCCTGATCCTCGCCACCGGCGCGGAAGTCGTTCGGGCCGAGGGGGTTCAGGCGCTGTCGATGGCCCGGGTGCTCAGCAGAACGCAGCTGGGAACCCGGGCGTTCTACCGGCACTTCGAGTCGAAAGATCAGCTGGTTGCGGCGGTATTCCTGGAGATGGCCCGCGCCGAGGTAGTGCGCCTGGAGCAGCGGATGGCGGACTCTGACCCGGTTCGTGCGGTGGCAGCCTGGATCGACGGACGGCTGGACGTCGCCTTCAATCAGCAGGTCCGCTCCGATCTACGCCAGATGTCGCTCGAGGCGCAGAATCAGATGGTCGCCGCACCCGAACTCGTTGCCCCTGCCTACCGGGAAATTCTGCGTCCGCTTGTCGAACAACTGGCGCGTGGAAAGGATCTGGGGATATTCGCCGAGATCGATCCCGATGGTGAGGCGCTGTCCGTCCACGGCGTCGTGTGGACCAACATCGAACGGCATTGGGGGATCACTCAGCGCGATCCGGCCGAAATCCGTAGGCGCGTACAGTCTTTCTGCCTGCGCGGTCTAGGGGTCGCGCCGGAGACGATCGCCGCCGTACTCAGTGATGCGCGGCCGAATCGACCTGGTCGGGGGAATAGTCGATGACAGGGATCGAGTCGCCGTAGATATCGAGGGTGTGCAGGAAGCGGTGCAGTCCCATGGTTGAAGCGCAGGTGAAACCGAGTTCGATGATCTGTGCTGCGGTGAAATGCTCACCCAGTTTTCGGTAGAACGCGTCGTCGATCATGTGGTGATCGCCCGACAGCAGGTCAAGGAACTCCACGGCCAATTGCTCTTGCGCCGTCAACGATTCATGCCGCGGCGCGAGCAGGCACGCGACGTCGTCGTCGGTGATCGAATCGTGCTTGCGTGATTGACTGCACGGCTCGCACTCGCCGAGCTGGGCGCTGCGGATGCGCAGCAGCTCCAGAATTCGGCCGCCCAGCAGCGAGCCTGCTCCCAGGTGCGTCCTCGCCATGTCGACCTGAGCGAGTTGGGCGCTGCGATACGCGAAGATCTGCAGGGGAACCGGGGTCGCATAGAGACCGGCCGCGACCCCGGCCTCCACGATCTCGCGGGAGTGTGTACTGAGCTCTGGCATGGGGATTGGCGCAATACGCGGCATACAAACAGGCTAACTTTCTTTAGCGTCATACGAACGGCGTTGGGAGAACTCGATGTCCAGACTTTCCGGAAAAGTCGCGATAGTCACCGGAGGTGCCGGCGGAATCGGTGCGGCAACGGCGCACGAATTGGCGCGCGAGGGTGCCGCCGTCGCGGTCGTCGATATCGACGAGGCGAAGGCCACCGAGGTCGTCGACGAGATTCGGCGAACGGGCGCGCAGGCGATCACACTCGCCGGCGACCTCGCTGAAGAGCAGACAGCCAGCCGTGTCGTGCAGTCGACGGTGGCGGAATTCGGGCACCTCGATGTCCTGCACAACAATGCGGCGCTGACCACCAGCAGCTTCCTGTCACGGGATACCACGGTCAGCGAGATGGAGCTCGACGTGTGGCAGCGGTCATGGGAAGTCAACCTCGGAAGCCAGCTGTGGATGTGCAAGTACGCGGTGCCCGAAATGCGAAAGAGCGGTGGCGGTTCGATCGTCAACATGTCGTCGGGGGCGGCGCTATCGGGGGATCGGACCCGCCTGGCCTATGGCGTGTCGAAGTCGGGGGTGCACACCCTGACGATGTACGTCGCCACCAGCGAGGGGAAGCGTGGCGTGCGGGCGAACACCATCGTGCCCGGATTGATCCTGACCGACGCCGTCCGCGCCCATCTGTCCGAGGACGTGATCGGCCGCCTCGGCCACGCCACGCTGACGCCGTACCTCGGCCAACCGCAAGACGTCGCCGATCTCGTCGTCTTCCTGGCTTCGGAGCAGTCTCGTTACATCACCGGACAATCGATCGCGATAGACGGCGGGATGTCCGCACACGTCATGCTGGACACCGGGGATTAGCGCTCAGATGCTTGTCGGGCCGAGCGAGTAGGCGCCGGTCTCCGGATGGTGGTACCACCCGCTCGCTGCCTGGGTGCCGCCGTCGACGTGAATGGTCTGCCCGGTGATATAGCTGGACATCTCAGAAGCGAGAAAGACTGCCGCGCCGGCCATCTCGTCGACATGACCCGCTCGCCCCAGCGGAACCGTCAGGCCGAACCGCTCTTCGGAACCCGGCGGCGCGATGTTCCTGATGCCTTCGGTCAAAGTGATGTCGGGGGCCAGGGCGTTGACCCGGATGCCATACGGTGCCAGTTCGAGGGCAGCGGTCTTGGTGTAGTTGATGACCCCGGCTTTGGCGGCCGCGTAGGTCGCGTAACCGGGTGCGGCGCGGACACCTTCGATGGAGGTGACGCTGATGATGCTGCCGGCCAACTTATGCTCGACGAGGCCGCGCGCCACCCGCTGGGTGCACAGGTAGATGTGACGCAGATTGGATTTGTACAGTGCGTCCCAACCGTTTTCGGTGGTATCGAGTATCCCCGACCAGAAGACGCCGCCAGCGTTGTTGACCAGGATGGTGACCGGTCCGAGTTCGGCGACCGTCTGCGCGAGTGCGGCGTCGACCGCGGCGCTGTCCCGGACGTCGGTGGGGATGCCCAACGCGCCGATCTCGTCGGCGGCCGACGCACACGATTCGGGGTCGCGTTCCCAGATCGCCACCTTCGCGCCGAATGCCTTCAGTCCCGCGGCGATGCCGCGGCCGATGCCGGCGCCGCCACCGGTGACCACTGCCACGCGGTCGGTCAAAAGGATGCTCGCCGGATCGATCGCCATGAACTGAAGATCATATATTTGCACTTCAGGGATTACAAGATTTACTATCTTTGTTAGATATGTAGTCGAAGAAGGGTGTCGTCCATGGCCAGCACGATCTTCGTGACCGGTGCCACCGGCCAGACCGGCGGCAATGTCTGCGAACAGCTCATCGAGCGCGGTGACCACGTCCGCGCGCTGGTTCGCAATCCGGACGAGGCCACCGAGTTGGGCGGGATCGGTGTCGAATTGATCAAGGGCGACATCAGTGATGCCGACGATGTGCTTCGCGCAGCCAAAGGGGCTGAGGCGGCCATCCACTGTGCTGCCCTGCTGGGCGGGGCCAGTCAGGACCTCGACGACTTCAAGGCCGTCAACATGGTCGGCACCACCAACGTTCTCGATGCGGCAAAGAAACACGGCATGCGTCGCGTCGTTGCCCTCAGTACCGCCACCTTCATCAACCTGACCACCGACCTCGACTTCGAAGAAGCCCCCGTTCTCGAGAACCCGCCGGACGACCCGTATACCGTCACCAAGCTCGCCGCGTTCTTGGAAGCCCACAAGCGTGCGGGCGCGGGCGAGGACGTGCTGACCTGCCACCCGGGCGCGATCTACGGTCCCGGACTAGTAGCGCAGCGGGCTCTGCATCGCACCAGTTTCAACCGGGTGTTGTTGGCCGGCATGCGCGGAAAGATCAAGCGCTACCTGGCATTCCCGGTGACCTGGGTGGCCGGCAAGGATGTCGCGAAGGGATCGATCGCCGCCTTGGACCGCGGCGTTGCCGGTGAGCGTTACCTGCTGATCGGACAGCCAGAGGCGAATATCACCACTGCCGCCGGTATCAACCGGGCCTGCGAAATCGCCGGAATCGACCATCGCGTGGAGGATCTCGATTACCGCTCCGATCCGGAGACGTTGACCGCCGAGTTCGGGCCCACTTTGATGGCGATCGCGCAGGCCGCGGCCAGGGACACGCGCAAGCCCAGATCGAAAGACAACCTCACCACCAAGCGACTGGGCTACGACCCGATGTCGTTCGATGACGGGCTGCGCCTGCTCATCCCATGGCTGCGTGAACTCGGCCGTCTCGATCCGGTGTCCGCCTGAATTCCCGGGCTGGGACCTAGGAGTCGCCATCGTGCCGATTGCTGAGCCACGCGAATCCCGTTCTGATTACGGTGATCTGGCGGACCGGATACTTGATGCGGCCGGGCGGCTGTTGCTGAGTGTGGGCGCCCGGAAGTTGTCCTTGTCTGATGTGGCAACGCTGGCCGGGGTATCACGGCCGACCATCTATCGCTACTTTGTTTCCAAAGAAGACCTCATCGATTCACTTGGGGCGCAGATCCGGCGTCGTTTCGACGCGGCAATGGAACGGGCGATGAACGAGGTCACCGGCCTCGCGCGATGGGAAGCCGCTGTCGATGTCGTCGTGACGTTCATGGAGGACCAGCCGCCCGGGCGTCAACTCGACCTGGACCCGGGCTTCGCACATGGACAGATGGCCCGGGCATTGCCGATGATCACTGAAAAACTGGTGGATGTCTTGCAGCAGTGTGTCCGTGAGGACGGCTTCGACTCCGCGTTGGGCACCCGGGCCCTCGCGGGTGCAGTCGCGCGAGTCGCGCTGAGCCATTACATATTTCCGGATGTTGATCCCGCGGCAGGGGGCCGGGAAATCCGTGCGGCAGCCGGTTTGTCTGCCGATCGGGCGTACCGTACGGATGTGAATATTAGGAGGACGCGTTGACCACTTCCAAAGTCGTGTTTGATCCGTTTTCCAGCGACTTCTTCAATGCCCCCTTCGCCACCTACCGTCGGATGCGCGACGAGGAGCCGGTCTATTACAGCGAGAATTACGATTTCTACGCGCTGACCCGGCACGCCGATGTGGTGGCGGCCATCAAAGATTCCGAAACGTTCTCGTCGTCACGCGGAGTCGATCTCGAGATGGTGCAGTCCGGTAATCCGGTGCCGCCGTTGATCATCATGATGGACCCGCCCGAGCATCGCCGGATGCGCAACCTGGTCAACAAGGTGTTCACCCCACGCGCCGTCGAGCGGCAACGAGAATTGGTCGTCGAACAGATCGATCGTTTCCTCGCCGCGGCGAATCCCGACGAGTTCGATGTCGTGCAGGACTTTTCGGCGTTGTTCCCGGTGGAAGTGATCACCCGGATGCTCGGCGTACCCGCAGAGCTTCGCCAGAACATCCGGCTCCTCTTGGACAAGATGCTCGAACGGGAGTACGGCAACGTCGCCACGCCCGAGGAAGGTGTTCAGGCCGGTATCGAGACCGGCCTGATCTACTACAACATCATTCAGGAGCGGCGGGCCGATCCGCAGGACGACATGATCAGCGATCTGATCGCCGTCGAAGTCGAACGCGGCGGCGCGGCGACGAAGCTCGATGACATCGAAATCACCGCCTTCGCATCGATGTTGGGCGGTGCCGGCGCCGAGACGGTGACCAAATTGGTGGGCAATGCCGTGGTCACTTTCGCCGAGCATCCAGATCAATGGCAGATGTTGCTCGATGACCGCAGCCGGGTTCCCGCCGCGGTGGAGGAGTTGCTGCGGTGGGAGGCGCCCGCACAGTATCTGGTGCGTTACAGCGTGAAAGACGTTGAGCTGCATGGCACCACAATTCCTGCCGGGAATCCGGTCCTGCTGTGCCTGGGTTCGGCCAACCGGGACGAGCGGGCGTTCACCGACGCGGATACCTTCGACATCAACCGGGACCGCAGCCAGGCACAGAACCTGGGACTGGGGTATGGGACGCACAGCTGTTTGGGTGCCGCGCTGGCTCGAATGGAGAGCACCCTCGCATTGGACAAGTTGTTGGATCACATGCCGCGCTATGCGATCGTGCCGGAAGGGCTCAGGCGGGTGGCGATGACCAACGTCATTGGCTGGAACAACGTCCCGGTGCGGGTGCTGAGTTGAACGTTTAGGCTCGTGATCGCGAGTTAGCTGGCCGGTGCCTGCGGCAAGCATCCGCTTGACGTTGTCGGTGGGTGGGTATTGACTATCAGTGTTCGAACATACATTCGAACAACAGCAGTCACACCCGTACCGCAGGAGTAGTTGATGACGGCGATGCTTGCTTCTGAACAGTCGCATCACAACCGTGCTGAGCAGCTAAAACAGCTACGACGGCAGATGGCGGCGGTATCCGGGAAGACCGGCTCCGCTCAGCGCGGCCACGCCCAGGTAGACGACCTGCTTCCGGATTCACAAGCCAGGCTCCCGGTTCCGCAGTTGCTGACGGATGTGTTGCCGGATGCGTTGCCACGGGGAACGGTTGCGGTGCTGTCAGGTGCCCGGTCGCTGTCGCTGAGCATGGTGGCCGCGGTGACGGCAGCCGGCGGAAACGCGGCCATCGTCGGCCAGCCGGATGTCGGCCTGCTGGCCGCGGTCGAAATGGGAGCCGATCTGAGCCGGCTCGCGGTGATCCCGGATCCCGGGACCGACCCGGTGGAGGTCGCCGCGGTCCTCATGGACGGAATGGACCTGATCGTGCTGGCGCTGAGAGGGCGCTCGGTGTCACAGACCCGGGCCCGGGCCGTGGTGGCCCGGGCTCAGCAGAAAGGCTGCACGCTGCTGGTCACTGACGGCGACTGGCAGGGTGCGTCGATACGACTGAATGCTCGGGTCTGCGGTTACGAAACTACTTCGGACCAACCGGGTTTCGGGCGGATCAGCAAGGTACGGCTGGAGGTGTGCGCCGCGGGTCGGGCGATCAGGCAGGCTCGGACGGGGTGAGTGTGGACTCCCGGGTGTTGGCGATGTGGTGCATGGACTGGCCCGCGGTCGCCGCCGCGGCGGCCGCGGAACTACCCGCGACGTCACCGGTCGCCGTCACGCTGGCCAACCGGGTGATCGCCTGTTCGTCGGCGGCCCGTTCGGTAGGTGTGCGGCGAGGGCTGCGGCGGCGCGAGGCGTCGGCCCGCTGCCCGCAACTGCACGTCGTCGCCGCCGATCCCGACCGCGACGCCCGCTACTTCGAAGGAATTGTCGTGGCGGTAGACGACCTGGTGCCTCGCGCCGAGGTGCTGCGCCCCGGCCTGGTGGTCATGCCGGTCCGCGGGGCGGCCCGGTTCTTCGGGTCCGAGCAGCAGGTTGCCGAGCGACTGACCGACGCAGTGGCGGCGGCCGGCGCCGAGTGTCAGGTCGGGATCGCCGATCGTCTGTCGACAGCGGTCTTCGCCGCCCGCGCGGGTCGCATCGTGACGCCGGGGGATGACGCACGTTTTTTGTCGGCGCTCTCGATTCGGCAACTCGCCACCGAGCCCAGCCTGTCCGGCCCGGGGCGGGCTGATCTGGCGGATCTCTTGTGGCGAATGGGAATTCGAACCGTCGGCCAATTCGCCGGGCTGTCGCGCACGGATGTGGCCTCCCGGTTCGGCGCCGACGCGGTGAGCGCACACCGGTTCGCTCGCGGTGAGCCGGAACGCGGGCCGTCCGGGCGCGAGCTGCCGGCCGAGCTCGATGCGGTGCTGCAGTGCGATCCGCCGATCGACCGGGTCGACGCCGCGGCGTTTGCCGGACGCTCGTTGGCCAGCGCGTTGCATCAAACATTGCTGGCCGCCGGGGTGGGCTGCACCCGACTGGGTGTTCATGCCGTCACCGCCAATGGTGAAGAGCTGAACCGGGTTTGGCGATGCGCCGAGCCGTTGACCGAGGATGCCACCGCCGATCGGGTGCGTTGGCAGCTGGACGGCTGGTTGAATACCCGGATCGTTGTGGATCGGCCCACCGCACCGGTGGTGCAGCTGCGGCTGCAGGCGGTGGAGGTGGTGTCGGCGGGGGCGCTGCAGTTGCCGCTGTGGGGCGGACTCGGCGAAGAGGGCCAGATGCGGGCCCGTCGAGCGCTGGTCCGGGTGCAGGGTCTGTTGGGCCCGGAGGCGGTGCAGGTGCCGATGCTGTCCGGCGGTCGCGGTCCGGCCGAACGCATCACGTTGACGCCGCTGGGCGACGAGCCGGTGCCGCTCGCCGAACCGAATCGGCCATGGCCCGGTCAGCTGCCGGAGCCATCGCCGACGGTGCTACTCGACGATCCGGTGGAACTGCTTGATGCTCAAGGCAATTCAATTCGGGTAACCAGCCGGGGGCTGTTCTCGGCCGACCCGGCCCGGCTGACCGCCCGCGGCCGCGACGACCGGCTGCACTGGTGGGCCGGCCCATGGCCGGTCGACGAACGGTGGTGGGATCCAGACCGGGCGGGCGGCCGCACTGCTCGTGTGCAGGTGCTGCTGGAAGGCGAGCGATCGTCCGACACCGGTACTGCGCTGCTGCTGTGCTACCGGCAGAGGAGGTGGTATCTAGAGGGAATCTACGAGTGAAGTCGCTAGGCCAGCCCAGCGGCGAACGGTCCCACCCGATCGACGAACCGGTCGAAGAATGCGATCGGATCGGCGTCAACACCGATCAGCGCGTTGGGCTTTCGCCCCCAGCGCTGCGCCCAGTCGGTAACGGTCATGCCGCGGGTCAGGGTGCCGGTCAGTTCGACGTCGACAGTGGCCGGCCGGGTGGAGACGAGCTCTGGCTCCAGCGCGACGGCCGCAGCCAGCGGATCGTGCAAGTGCGCCAGGTAACCGTGGCCCAGACGGTGGTAGGACTCCAGATAGAAACGGGTCGCGTCCTCGATCACCCGGATCACTGGATTGGACGACGACGACCGCGTGCCTGGCTCGTCGTCGACGCTCAATGCGGTCGTCGCCGTCGCGCCTGCGCTTGCTGCCAGCCTGGTCAGGATTTCCGGTGTTAGAGCAATCTTGCGGGTGACATCCAGCCCACACAGGGTCGGAAGGCTCAGCGGCTCAACGGTTTCGGTTGGCGACCACGCGGCGAGGACTTCGGCTGCCGCTTCCGGGTCGAAGGCGATGTTCCACTCTGCCACTGTGTTGGTGTTGCCGCGATAGTCGTACGCGCCGCCCATGATCACCAGCCGCCGCAACAGATTCGGCAGTGCCGGCTCCTTGCGCAACGCCAGCGCCAGATTGGTCAGCGGGCCAGTTGCCAGCCCGATCAGTTCGCCCGGGTGCGCGTGGGCCGCACGCACCCATGCCGTCGCGGCATCGTCGGCGTCGAGTTGCCGATCACTTGGCGGTAGTTCGGCGTATCCCAGGCCCCGAGACCCGTGGACTGCGCTGTCGGCCGGTGCGACGGAATTCAGCGGACGCTCGGCGCCCCGCGACACCGGCACGCCCTCGACACGGCAGAGGTCAAGCAGGCCCAGGTTGTTTTCGCAGACGTGGTCCACACCAACATTTCCGGCCGTGGACGCAATGCCGACCAGTTGGGCGTCGGGACTGGCCAGCAGGTAAATCAGCGCGATGGCATCGTCGACGCCGGTGTCGACATCGGCGAAAACTGG
>CBAAAS010000031.1:7523-12251 GCA_964658855.1 uncultured Mycobacterium sp. | reverse complement strand
AGCCGAACACGACGACCGTACCGATCACCGCGACACCGACCCTAACCGGCAATGCGTCGACGCTGGGTATCAACGTGGCCGCGTTCGCGGCGGGCTCGCTTGGGGCGGATTTGCTCGATGAGGCGAGCAGCGACGGGTCCGGTTCGATCAGGGTCCCCACCCGGGTTCCCGGCGCGGTCGCGAAACCGTAATCCAGCAAGTGGGCCGCTTGCTGCCACGGCGGGATCGGCAGCCGGGTGCCGTGCAGCAACACCGCCATCAGCCGGCGTCCGTCCCGGTTCGCGGCGCCGACGAACGTCTGGCCGGCGTCGTCGGTGTAGCCGGTCTTGCCGCCGAGCGCGCCGGGGTAGTGGTAGAGCAGCTGGTTGTCGTTCTCCAGCTCGTAGCCCGGGCTGTCGGCGTGTCCGGGGAAGTCGAACTTCTCGGTGTGCACAATGTCGGCGAAAGTCGAGTTCTCCCAGGCATACCGATAGAAAAGCCCCATGTCGTAGGCAGAGGTGCTCATGCCCGGCCCGTCCAAGCCCGACGGTGTCGCGGCGCGAGTGTCTTTGCCGCCGAGTTTGGCCGCCAGCGCGTTGATCTTGTCCAGCGCGGTCGGCAGGCCGCCCAGTTGCACGGCCAGCGAGTGCGCGGCGTCGTTGCCGGAGTGCATCAGCAGGCCATGCAGCAACTGGTTCACGGTGTAGGTGCCACCCGGGGCAACGCCGACCCGGGTGCCCTCCGCGGCGGCATCGTCAGGCGTGCCGTCGACGGTCTTGTTGAGGTTGAGCTCGCGCATCGATGCCATTGCCACGAGCACCTTGATGATGCTGGCCGGACGGTGCCGCCCGTGCGGGTCGCGTGCGGCCACGATGGCGCCACTGTCCAGGTCGGCCACCACCCAGGCCTCGGCCGAGATGTCGCCAGGTACCGGTGGGGTGCCTGCAGCGGCGACCACGCCGCAGCCGCTCAGTGCGTTACCGCCGATCGGCGACGGCGGCACCGGCAACGGCAAGGGTGGCTGGCCGGCTTGGGGGACTTCCGACGAGTCCACCGCCGCGGGAGTGGCAACTTTGTAAGGGCACACGTCGTGCACGACGCCAGGGCCGGGGCCAGGCTCGGCGAACGCGGCCGGCATGCCGAGCAGCGCGGGGGTGCTCAGCATGAAACCGGCTGCTGCCAGGCATGATGCTGTTCTGAAGAGTGACATCGTGTGAGCAGATTAGGCGATCAGCGGCCCGATCTCCGGGAGCCGCGCTGTGACTGGTGTTACGGATGTTGCAAATCCAGGTAACAAATGCCGGGCCCGGCGATGCGGCCGAGCCATAGCCGTCCCGGCGTTTCCACCACGCCGGTGGCCAGGCCGAAGTCCGGATGCTGGGTGTGCAGCTGTGCCACCACGTGCCCATCGTCGGGGTCGAACCCCACGACCCACACCGTCGACTTGGGATCGGGCAGCCAGCGGTAGGGCAGCAGCTGCCACATCAGCCTGCGGATGATCGGGGCGCGCGGGCCCAGCCATTCGTTGAGCGGGTTGCGGTCCGACACCAACGCCACCCAGATCCGGCCGTCCAGGCCGGTGGAGATGTTGTCGGGATAACCCGGCAGCCCAGTGACCAACGAGGTGATGGTGCCGGCCCGATCTCCGGTCAGCCAGTACTTCGACACCCGGCATCCGGCGCTCTCGGCGAACACCACCGCCGACTCGTCGGTGGTCAGCGTGACGCCGTTGGCGAAAGAGAGCCCGCCGGCCAGCTCGGTGACCGTGCCGTCGGGATCACGCCGGAACAGCGACCCGGTCGGGCGTCCCTCGATGACGGAGCCCTTGTAGTACTCGTAGTAGAAGCGGCTCGTCGACTCGGTGAAAAAGATTGTGCCGTCCGATGATTCGACGACATTCGAGCAGAACCTCAGCGGTCGGCCATTGATCTCGGCTACCAGTGTCTCGATCGCCCCGCCGGCCGGGTCGTACCGCAACAGTCCGCGGTGGCTGTCGCAGATCAAGAGCCGGCCGTCGCGGGATACCGCCAAGCCGAGCGGTCGCCCGCGGGTGTCGGCGACCACCTGCACGGAACCGCCGTCGGGGCTGACCCGGACGATGCGACCGTCCTCGACACCGGTGAAGATGTTGCCCTCGGCATCAGCGACGACATCCTCCGCCGCGGTGCCCGGTACGTCGACGATGTGCAGTGCCGCAGTGAAATTGGGTTCGGGCAGCGGCCGCGACGGCGGTGGCTGCCAGCGGATCGGGTCGATAGGCGGCTTGCTCAAATCGACTCGAGTTCCTTCGTCAGCACTTGGCGCACGATGGCTTCGATGGTGTCGAACTCGGCTTGTCCGCTGATCAGCGGGGGAGCGAGCTGGATGACGGAATCACCGCGGTCGTCGGTGCGGCAATACAACCCGGCCGTGAACAGGCCCGTCGACACCCGGCTCAACAGCGCGCGCTTCTCGTCGGCGTCGAACGTCTGCTTGGTCGCCGCGTCTTTGACCAGTTCGATGCCGAAGAAGTACCCCTCGCCGCGGACGTCGCCGACGATCGGCAGGTCGTAGAGCTTTTCCAAAGTGGCGCGCAGCGCCGGGGACTGCTGTTTCACGCGGTCATTGAGACCTTCGCGTTCGAAGATGTCGAGGTTGGCCAGTGCAACCGCGGTGGACACCGGATGGCCGCCGAACGTGTAGCCGTGCGGAAACATCGTCTGGCCGTCGTTGAACGGCTCGAACAGCTTCTCGCTGGCGATCATCGCGCCAAGGGGCGAGTATCCCGACGTCATCCCCTTGGCGCAGGTGATCATGTCCGGCACATAGCCAAAGTCGCTGCAGGCGAACATCGATCCGATGCGGCCGAACGCGCAGATCACCTCGTCGGAAACCAGCAGCACGTCGTAGTGGTCGCAGATCTCGCGTACCCGTTCGAAATACCCAGGGGGTGGCGGGATCGAGCCGCCCGCATTCTGCACCGGCTCGAGGAACACCGCGGCAACGGTGTCGGGTCCTTCGAACTCGATGGCCTCGGCGATGCGATCGGCCGCCCACCGGCCGAAGGCCTTGATGTCGGCGCCGAACGATTCGGGTGCACGGTAGAAGTTGGTGTTCGGCACCCGGAAGCCGCCGGGCGTCACCGGCTCGAAGGGCGCCTTGTATTTCGGCAGGCCGGTGATCGCGAGCGCCCCCTGAGTAGTGCCGTGATAGGCGACTGCTCGCGAAATGACCTTGTGCTTACCGGGTTTGCCGGTGAGCTTGAAGTACTGCTTGGCCACCTTCCACGCGGTCTCGACGGCCTCGGTCCCGCCGCTGGTGAAGAACACCCGGTTGAGCTCGCCCGGGGCGTAGCGGGCCAGTCGCTCGGAGAGCTCGATCGCGGGCGGCGTCGCATATCCCCACAGCGGGAAGAACGCCAGTGTCTCGGCTTGCCGGGCGGCGGCCTCGGCGAGCTCGGCGCGGCCGTGACCTGCCTGGACGGTGAACAGCCCGGACAGCCCGTCCAGGTAGCTGTTGCCGGCTTCGTCGAAGATATTCACGCCTTCGCCGCGCGTGATGACGGGCGGCGTGATGTCGGGGCCGTGGCGGGCGAAGTGCAGCCAAAGGTGGTCACTCATGTGGCACGTTGTCGCGCAAAGTTTTTCAGCTCGGCAGAGAGTGCGTCGGCTTGCAGCAGCGCAGGAGCCAATCCCGGGTCGGTCATGCGGGCGCGGAAGACTAGGCCGATGGTCACGTCGTGGTCGGGGCGGTACTCGACCGTGATGCCGTCACCGGCACGAGCCTCACCGGAGGACAAGACACGAAAATAGGCGCCGGGCGTGCCGGCATCGGTGAAGGTCTTGATCCATCGCGGCAGGTCCAGGAACGACGCAAACGTCCGGCAGGGGGTGCGCGGCGCAGAGACTTCCAGGAGCAGTGTTCCGTTTCCGATCCGCCACCGTTCACCGATGCGGGTCTGGGTCAGGTCGATACCCACGGTGGTGAGGTTTTCACCGAACATGCCGTTATCGAGCGTGCGACCGAGTTGCGCTTCCCAGTGGTCGAGGTCTTCACGGGCATAGGCGTAGACCGCCTGGTCGGCTCCGCCGTGCAGCTTGGGATTTCCGATGGTGTCGCCGAGCAGGCCACTGGCATCGCTCTGGCCTCGCCCCGGCGGGCGCACCAGGACCGCCTCGGAGACGGGCTGCTTGTCTATACCGGTCAGTTTCGACTGCGCCCGCGGATCGGGGTTGACGCGGGGTCGTGCCACATTGACGGACAAGACGTGCACCTGCCCACAATAGCTGCGAGCACTCTGATCTGATTGCTTAACGGTTACGCTCGCCGAATGACCTCGGGCCATCGAGTCAGCCAATTCGAGGCGCTGCGGCCGCATCTCATGTCCGTCGCGTATCGGCTGACCGGCACGGTGGCAGATGCCGAGGACATCGTCCAGGAAGCCTGGCTGCGTTGGAGCGGGCCGACCGTCGACATCACCGACATCGCCGACCCGGGCGCCTGGCTCACCACGGTGGTGAGCCGGCTCGGACTGGACAAGCTGCGGTCGGCAACGCATCGGCGCGAGACCTACGTCGGCACCTGGCTGCCCGAACCGGTGGTCACCGGCTTCGACGACGCGGACCCGTTGGCTACCGTAGTGGCCGCCGAGGACGCCCGGTTCGCGGCGATGGTCGTGTTGGAGCTGCTATCGCCCGACCAGCGGGTCGCTTTCGTGTTGCACGACGGATTCGCCGTGCCGTTCGCGGAGGTGGCGCAGGTGCTGGGAAC
>CBAAAS010000031.1:0-7513 GCA_964658855.1 uncultured Mycobacterium sp. | reverse complement strand
CCCGCCAGTTGGCCTCGCGGGCCCGCAAGGTCGTCACCACAACGTCGATGCCGGAACCCAATTCGTCGCACGACGACGTGGTCGGCAAGCTGATGGTCGCGATAGCCGACGGAGATGTGGAAGCCGTTGTCGCGCTGTTGCACCCGGACGTGACGTTCACCGGCGATTCCAACCGCAGGGCGCCCACGGCGGCCCGCGTCATCCGCGGGCCGGACAAGGTGGCACGCTTCCTGTTCGGGCTCGCGCAGCGTTACGGACCCGCGTTCGTCACGACGAGCCGGCTGGCGCTGATCAACGGCGAACTCGGGGCTTACACCTCGGGGTCGCCGGGTGACGACCGGCATCAGGCGATGATGCCGCGGATCACTGCCGTCACGGTGCGCGACGGAAAGGTCTGCGCGTTATGGGATATCGCCAACCCCGACAAGTTCACCGGCTCACCGCTCCGGTCTGATCAGCCCACGGAACGCGGCACGCGTCACCGGAGTTGAAGCCCTGCTCGGTGATGCCGAGCGCCGAGTTCATCCGGGCGCGCATGTTCTCCACCCCAACCTGATACGTCAGCTCGATGACGCCGGCGTCGCCGAAGCGTCTGCGCAAATCGTCCACCTGCTCATCGGTGACGGTGTGCGGGTCGGTGGTCATCGCGTCGGCGAAGGTGATGGCGGCCCGCTCGTCATCAGTGAAAAGCGTTGACGTGGCGTAGTTCTCGACCTCTTTGAGGCGCTCGATGTCCAGCCCGTCGAGGCGCTGCAGCATCGACCCGAAGTCGACACACCAGGAGCACCCCACTGTGCGCGCCGTCCAGAACACCGCCAGTTCCCGGACAT
The DNA here is from genome assembly GCA_964658855.1 of uncultured Mycobacterium sp. Lineage (GTDB taxonomy): Bacteria > Actinomycetota > Actinomycetes > Mycobacteriales > Mycobacteriaceae > Mycobacterium. The sequence goes on along the minus strand of CBAAAS010000031.1, from coordinate 6,683 downwards.
TGGTGGGTAGCGAGCGCGACGCGGATTGCAGCAAGGCTTCGTGGACGGCGTTGGCTACCAGTAGCCGCGGGTGGTGCGCGACGACGGCCATGGGCTCCGGGACTTCTCCGAAGCGCCGCCTCGCGTAGCGGTACATGGCACGGATCAGCCAGTTGGCGCCTTTCGGCGGCAGAGCATCGATGCGGGTTTTCTGTGTCATGCCAATCAGACGAGGCAGCTACAGAAATTGTGACAGGCCGTCGGTTCCGCGATGGCGACGGCAAATTTCAACAGCCAACTGCGCCGGTGCGTCGCCGCCGTTAAAGTTGACTCACCTGATAACGATGGTCAACGGAGTTGCAGACAGCGAGGCGACATGAATGTCTCACTTGCTCGTCCCTCATCGACGATGCGTGCCGTCGTCAATGAGGGCGAAAGTGCCTGTCGCAGCAGGGGAGTGCTCGATGGGGCATTCGCGGTGCTGAGCGCGCTCGCGAACGCCGACGACGGGCTGGGCTTGACCGCGTTGGCCCGCGCGAGCGGTCTGGCCAAAACGTCGACCTACCGGCTTGCCGAACAATTGGTGACCTTAGGGGCGGTGCAGTGTGTCGACCAGCGCTACTACGTCGGGGCGCTGGTGGAGTGGATCGGACAACGATGGCAGCCCGATCCGCTGTTGCTGCGGGTGGCACGAGGACCGGTGCATACGCTGGCCACCCAATCGTGTGCGGTGGCGTCGCTGCGGATTCTGCATGGCGAACGGCTTCGGCTGATTTGCGCCACCGCGGTGCGCGGCCAGCCGTACATTACCGATCCAGCAGATCCTGAGTCGATCGCTCGCAGCGCTACCGGACGAGTTTTGTACGCTACCGCGCCAATTGAGCACGCGGAGTTGCCCGACTGCTGGACGCCGCGGGAATGGCGCCGGCTGCGTGACTCGATCCGCGGGCCGGATGCGACCGTCGCCGACCGCCAGGACGCCTACCCCGGTATCTGCTGTCTGTCGGCGCCGGTGTGGTGGCCGAACGGAGACTGCGCGGGGGCCGTCTCGGTGCAGTTGCTTTCGCCCACGCTGCCGCCGCGCACGCGCGACCTGGTGTTGTGCACGGCCCGTCGCATCACCGCAGCCCTGCAGCAAGCCACGCCGTAGCAGGAGTCAAAATCGCTGGCGCTTAAGCAAATCCGGAACGGCGATGCGGATGTCCGGTCCGGTGCGGACGACGAGCCGGATGATGTCGGTGAATCGCTCGCCGTCCACGATCGGCGACAGCGGCTGCTGTTCGGCCTCGATCATCATTTCCCGGCCACTGACATCACGTAGCTGGGCGGAGCGAATCGCGCCGCCGGACACCAGCGCCGGAAGGCTGGCGATCATCTGTGTTGCCGGGATCGCTCCGGCCTGGAAATGCAAGACGCCAGGTTCGCGGGCCTGCGGGAAGATCCGGAGAACACCGCCGAGATTGAGGTCGAACGCCCCCGCGTGCAGGGCATTGTGTGTCCGGGTCGGAACTTCCTGCCCATCGATCACAACGCGAGCATGGGTCGGGCTGAACAAGTCGCTGGTGGATTGTCGCGACGTGACTCGCGACATCGCATAGTCGGCCACCGCGTGACCGATCACACGGGCCATGGTTACGCGACCGGGACGGCGGTACTGGTCATACTCGTCGAAGAACCTGTTGCCGACACCCCCGGCCGCAAGCGCAAATCCGATGCGGTGAAACGCCGCGCCGTCGACGGTTTCACCGCGCAATTCCAAGCTGCCCAGTCGGACTTCCCGTGGGGGTCGGTCCGCCTGCGCGGCCGCTGCGAGAGCGGGCAGAATCGTGTCGGCCCGCCCGCGCACTCGAGCTTTCCGGGCAACGAAGTCGATGGACCCGCCGTTGGTCGGTACGAATGTCGGCCATCGTCGCGGATCCCGCTCTCGGAACAGCATTTCGTTGATCAGCCAGTGCAGCGACCCGTCACCACCGTCGCTGACCAGATGGCTGCATCGCGGGTAGAGCTGCTCGACGATCCCGGGAAGCGCCTGGACGGACTCGGTTTCGTGCACCTCGCCCCACGGGCCGACGAAACGCTGCAAGCGTGCGGCGCGGTCACCCTTACCCGCACGGTTCTTCTGCGCGAGAGGGTTGACGATGACGCCGACGTACATGCGTTCAGGATGCCCGGCGACGCGTGGTCATCCCGTGACAAGCCAGCCCAGGCTCGCCGCCAACACCGAACACGCGACGAATGAGGCCAGCGCCACCGGGCGGCCGACACCGCCATCCGTCGAGCGCTCCCGCAACGGGTCGATGGCGAACCGAGTCGCCGCATAGCCTACGAGCGCGAACGCGAAGATCGTGCCGCGCGGCGTTCCCACCGCGAGTAGCGCCGCCGATCCGCCCAGCAGCAGCAGCGCGCCGACGAGTTCGAACAACTGCACCGGATAGCGTCGCTGCCAGCGGCCCTGGTGATCGGGCAGCCACAGCCCGAACCGGCCGTCGGTGCCTCGCCCCGAGCAGCAGCCGTTGAGCAGGCAGCCCACCCTGGTGAAGGTCATTCCGGCCAGGATCGTGAAAGTGGCAGCGTCCCAGAACGCCACAAACGGAAGCCGAAAAGCATTGAGGACAACCGGCGACAGCGCCAACGCGAGCACCAGGCCGCCATAGAGCGTCATCCCGCCCTCGGATCGCCGCCAGATGCGGCGCTTGTCGTGCCGATAGATCGCCCAGTGGTCGAGCACGAACCAGATGCGGGCGCCGATGATGGCCGGCACGAACATGACCAGCATTGCGTCGGCCGCCGGCGCGCGCGGCATCCCCACCGCTGGCGCAACCGCGTACATCACATAGAAGCCGCAGACCAAGCCCAGGTACAACAGCGCAGGATAGCTCCAAACCGGCATGCCGCGAACGTTGAAAAGGATTCTGCGCATGCGGCTTACCGCGACTCAGACCAAGGATGCGCCGGCAATTGCCACCCCTCCGACGATCGCCACATCGGCGAGGTTGAACACCGGCCACCGACCGATGGCGACGAAATCCACCACCGCGCCGTGCATCAAGCGGTCGGCGAGGTTTCCCAATGAACCCGACAGGGCGACAGCGACCCCGGCCGTGGCAAAGAGGTTGTGCTGCAACGCGGGAGCACATAGTACGGCGCTGACCGCGCAGGCCACCGCTGCACACCACAACGTGAACTCGGTGCGTAGTGAGGTACCGCGGGTGAGCAGAGGGCGCTCGGTGAACACCAGGCGCACTATGCCACGTCCTCGGTGTCCGACGTCATGATTGCGCAGCACGACTTCTTTTGTTACCCGGTCGGCGATCAGTATCACCACCGCCAGCGCGACGACGTTCACGGTCGGACTGCTTGAACATCAACGCTTTTGGCATAGAGCACATACCCCCACGAGCGATCCTTGACGGACGTCAACCCGTAGCGCTCCAAAGCCCGTCGGGCAGGGCCGTGACGGGAGCCGGTATGGGCGACGATGACCGGGAATCCGCGCTGCTGCGCCAACAATTCAGCATGATAGCCGAGCGTAGAGGCGACGTTGCGCCGGCGGGCGAAGCGAGCGATCGCGATGGTACCGACGTAGTACGCCCGGCGCGGCGGCCGTGGCGTGGCCGCGATCAGCTGCGGGAGCGCAGCAATCAGCAACGGCCAGCGACGCGGCGCTACGTAGCGAAACCCTTTACGCAGCAGGCTGAAATGGAGCCGATAACGATTACGTGCGGGAAAGCCGATCAATACGCCAGCGAGCTTTCCGTCCAGTTCGGCGACCATGGCGTGCTCGAAACTCGCAGAGTGGCCGGGCAGGCGCCACAACTCCTCGATGGCAGCGCGTGCTCGTTGTTCGGATCCGGCGACCGCGGCATACGCCTGCGGCGCCGCGTCGAACACCAAGCGTGCGGCGCAATCGTCCGGGCGCGCGGGACGGACCACCACGCCAGGCGCGGGGAGGCTAGTGGCTAAAGACTCGAGGCGCTTCGTGGATGTCCCAACCGTTGATCGACCGTCGCCCCATTCCGCATCCCAAGAGCGCAATCTGACAACCGTGCGGTCCGCTCAGCGGACCGGGGCTGTCAGCGGGTGAACATCAGCGCGCGCTTGACCTCTTGGATCGCCTTGGTGACGTCGATGCCCCGCGGACAGGCGTCGGTGCAGTTGAACGTGGTGCGGCAGCGCCAGACACCGTCGACCTCGTTGAGGATGTCCAGGCGCTCAGCGGCGGCCTCGTCGCGACTGTCGAAAATGAACCGATGCGCGTTGACGATGGCCGCCGGGCCGAAATAGCTGCCCTCGTTCCAGAACACCGGACAGCTGGTGGTGCACGCCGCGCACAGGATGCACTTGGTGGTGTCGTCGTAGCGCGCGCGGTCGGTCTGGCTCTGAATCCGTTCCCGCGTCGGGGGATTGCCGCTGGTGACCAAATACGGCTTGACCGCGCGGTAGGCGTCGAAGAACGGTTCCATGTCGACGATCAGGTCTTTTTCCACGGGCAGTCCGCGAATCGGCTCGATCGTGATCGTCGTGGGCTTCGCGGTCTTGCCCTTCTTTGGAGCCGGCAGCAGATCGCGCATCAGGACCTTGCAGGCCAGCCGGTTCTTCCCGTTGATGCGCACCGCGTCGGACCCGCACACACCGTGCGCGCAGGACCGCCGGAAGGTCAGCGTGCCGTCCAGGTAGCTCTTGACGTAGATCAGCAGGTTGAGCAGCCGGTCGGTCGGCAGGCACGGCACCCGGAAGCTCTGCCAGCCACCGGAATCGGCGTACTGCTCTGGGTTTTCCGGATTGAATCGGGCGATTCGCAGCGTCACCATCACCGAGCCTTCAGGGATCACTGGTAGCGGCGGGTCACCGGCCGGGGCGGCCTGCACGTCCACATCCGAGCTCATCAGTACTTCCGCTCCTTGGGTTCGTAACGGGTCTGCACCACGGGTTTGAAGTCCAACCGGATGTCACTCACTAGATCGCTGCCCTGTTTGTAGGCCATCGTGTGGCGCATGTAGTTGACGTCGTCGCGATTGGGGTAGTCCTCGCGGGCATGACCGCCGCGAGATTCCTTGCGGTTCAACGCGCCGACCACCGTGACCTCGGCCAGTTCCAGCAGAAAGCCGAGCTCGATGGCTTCGAGGAGGTCGCTGTTGAAGCGCTTCCCCTTGTCGTGCACCGAGATTCGGGAGTATCGCTCTTTGAGGGCATGGATGTCGGTCAGCGCCTGCTTGAGCGTCTCCTCGGTGCGGAACACCGCGGCGTTGTTGTCCATCGTCTGCTGCAGCGCCCCGCGAATATCGGCGACCCGCTCATTGCCGTGCTCGGACAGAATGTCGCCGACCCAGCCGATCACCATCGTCGCCGGGTCCGCCGGCATGTCGACGAAGTCGTGGCCCTTTGCATAGGCGGCCGCCGCGATTCCGGCGCGACGGCCGAAGACGTTGATGTCCAACAGTGAATTGGTACCCAGCCGGTTTGCGCCGTGCACCGATACGCATGCGCATTCACCGGCAGCATAGAGCCCCGGCACGGTGTTGGTGTTGTCCCGCAACACCTGACCGGTGATCGTGGTCGGGATGCCGCCCATCACGTAGTGGCAGGTCGGGTAGACCGGAACCAGCTCTTTGACCGGGTCCACCCCCAGGTAGGTGCGGGCGAACTCGGTGATGTCGGGCAGTTTGGCGGCCAACACCTCCGCGCCGAGATGGCGGACGTCGATGTATACGTAGTCCTTGTGCGGACCGGCCCCCCGACCCTCCAGCACTTCGCGGACCATCGAACGGGCGACGATGTCGCGCGGCGCCAGGTCGACGATCGTCGGCGCATAGCGCTCCATGAAACGCTCGCCCTCGCCGTTGAGCAGTCGGCCGCCCTCGCCGCGCACGGCCTCGGAGATCAAAATGCCCAGCCCGGCCAGGCCGGTGGGGTGGAATTGGTGAAATTCCATGTCCTCCAACGGAAGTCCCTTACGGAACACGATGCCGATGCCGTCGCCGGTCAACGTGTGGGCGTTGGACGTGGTCTTGTACATCCGGCCCGACCCGCCGGTGGCGAGCACGACGGCCTTGGCGTGAAAGACGTGAATGTCACCGGTGGCCAGTTCGTAAGCGACGACGCCGGTGGCCACCGGGCCGTTCGGGGTGTCGGTGAGGACCAGGTCGAGGGCGTAGAACTCGTTGAAGAACTCCACGTCGTGCTTGACGCAGTTCTGATAGAGCGTCTGCAGGATCATGTGGCCGGTCCGGTCTGCGGCATAACAGGATCGGCGCACCGGCGCCTTGCCGTGGTCGCGGGTATGCCCGCCGAAGCGGCGCTGATCGATGCGACCCTCGGGGGTGCGGTTGAACGGCATCCCCATCTTCTCCAGGTCCAGCACCGCGTCGATCGCTTCCTTGCACATCACCTCGACCGCGTCCTGGTCGGCGAGATAGTCACCGCCCTTGACGGTGTCGAAGGTGTGCCACTCCCAGTTGTCGTCCTCGACGTTGGCCAGTGCCGCGCACATGCCGCCCTGGGCCGCACCGGTGTGGCTGCGCGTCGGGTAGAGCTTGGTCAAAACCGCTGTGCGCACTCGGGGTCCGGCTTCCACAGCCGCCCGCATTCCGGCGCCGCCGGCACCGACGATCACCACGTCGTATCGGTGTTCGCTAATCACCTGTTGCCATCCCTTACTCAGCCGGAGATGTTCGGGTCGAATGTCAACAGCACATAGGTCCCGA
>CBAAAS010000030.1:0-12286 GCA_964658855.1 uncultured Mycobacterium sp. | reverse complement strand
AGCGGATCTGCTCGATGGTGCCCGGCTTGAACACCACGTGCGAGATGCCGATCTCGTTGAGCTCGTCGATGAGCTCGACGGCTTCTTCCAACTCGGGGATGCCGGCGCTGACGACCACGCCGTCGATAGCTGCACCAGACTGGCGGGCCTTCTGCACCAACCGCTTTCCACCGACCTGCAACTTCCACAGGTACGGGTCGAGGAACAGCGAGTTGAACTGGTAAGTGCGGCCGGGCTCGAGCAAGCCGGCAAGCTCCTCGACGCGGTCGTTGAAGATCGGTTCGGTGACCTGCCCGCCGCCGGCCAACTCGGACCAGTGCCCCGCATTGGCAGCGGCGGCGACGATCTTGGCGTCGACGGTGGTCGGGGTCATCCCGGCCAGCAGGATCGGAGACCTGCCGGTCAGCCGGGTGAACTTGGTGGAGAGCTTGACCCGCCCGTCCGGCAGGCTGACGACCGACGGGGCGTAGCTCGACCACGGCCGGGCCACCTCGGGGACGGCGCCGACGGTGAAGAGGTTGCGCTGGCCGCCGCGCGTCGCTGCGGGCACGATGCCGACTCCGAGTCCGCGGATGACCGGCGCGGTCAGTCGGGTCAGGATGTCGCCTGGTCCCAGGTCGAGGATCCAGCGTGCACCGGCCTCGTGAACCTGGATCACTTCGTCGACCCAGTCGACCGGTCGAACCAAGATGGCTTCCGCCATGGCGCGGGCCAAGTCGACATCGATGCCGACCTTCTCGGCCCATTCGCCGACGATGTCGATGCTGTCGACAAGCCTCGGCGTGTGGAAACCCACCTCGACCTGGACCGCATCGAAAACCGGCGCGAACACGTCACCGCCGCGGACCTTGTTTTTGCGGTCGGCTTCTTCCTTCTCTGAAATCTGCTTGCAGTACAGCTCGAAGCGGGACAGCTGCTCGGGCGTTCCGGTGATGACGACCGAGCGCCGGCCGTTGCGGATGGACAGCACCGGCGGCAGCACGGTACGGACGTCCTGCGAGAAGTCCTCGAGCAGTCGGTAGATGCGTTCGGGGTCGGCATTGCTGACCGACACCATCGGCGAGCGATCGCCGAGCACCGAGATCCCGCGCCGGCGCGCCACCAGCGTGCCCGCCGCCCCGATCAGCTGCGCCATCGCCAGTAGCTCGATATCGCGCGCACCCGCAGCCTTCAGCGCCTCGACGGCCAGGATGCCCTGCGAGTGCCCGACCACAGCCACCGGCGGCGTAGCGATCAGGTCCATGCCCTGTCGGGCCAAGGTGCGGATCGCGGCGATCTGGGTGAGCAGGACGCCGGGCAGCGACACCGCGGCAGAGGTCAGGTGCTTGGCGGACGGAACCGGATCTTCGGCAGCCAGCGCCCGCACCCAGCGCAGCGGCTCGAACCCGATCGGCCGCACGACGACCAGCTCGTTGGCCACCGGCTCGAGCAGCAGGTCCACCTCGCCGGCCAGCGTCGCCAGCTCGGATTCGATACCGGACGACGACACCAGCTCTTCCAGCGTCTCCAGCCACGCGCCGCCCTGGCCGCCGAAGGCGACCGCGTAAGCCTCACCGGCCGTCAGACGATCGACGAGCGCATGGGTATCGGCGTTCACTCCGTCGCGGTCAGCGGACACTCGGGGATGGTGCTCATAGATAGTCACGTCTGTTTCTCCCTCATTAGCGCTTGTCCGCTCGGGCGCCGGCGCCGCGCTGCCCCGTAAATACCGTCAATGCCGTACGAGCCCCCGGTCCAACACTGGCCGCGTGGCTGACCCGGCTTTCGCCAGTCGCGCCAAAGGGGGCTTTGTCGGCTGCACTAAGAGTGTCATAAGGAATTGGGAGGTTTCCCGGGGAAATTGGTTACTGGTGAGTACTACCTACGAGTAATGGTGGGCTGGGTAACAGTCCGCTCAGGGGCCACTGCGGGCGTCCGGACCAAACCTGCTGCGTGCGGGTGGTTACGGTCGAGTAGCTATAACTGCGCTGATCAAGGCAGTATTGTTACCTAATCGTTATCTAGAAAATCTGCGCCATATCGGGCTTCGCGATCCGGCGCCGACCAGCCGCCGTGGTGCGACTGTTGAGAATCCGGCCGGTTCGTCAGCCCGCAGAAGTTTGCTGGGAACTTACTTCAAAGTCAGCTCGGGCCCACCGGCATCGCCATCACAGTTGACGACGGCCGTACTCCGCGCCCCTGGCTAGCGCATCCGATGTCCGCTGGTGCCCTAGCCACTCGTAACTGGCGGCCACCGCAGCCGGCGCCGCGGTGACTACCAGCAGACACACCGGGGTCGAGACCCCAGCTGACGCGAGGGCGACCGCGGTACCCAGCAGCGACAGCGTGACCAGCACGACAGCCGCATAGAAGCCGTCCCAAACTCGGGTCAAAAGCAGATAGGTCCCGTAGACAGCGCCGATGTACACCCCGACGGGCACGGCGACGGCGACCACGGTCCCCACCGAGTCCAGCCCGGACCGATGCTCGATGAAGTCCGCGGCCGCGTGCAGACCGGCGCCGGTGGCGACGATCGATCCGAACACCGCGATATGGAGGTAGCCATAGCCGATCGAGCGTTCACGATGAGCGTGCAACAGGTGCGCCGCCGGAACCACGAAATACACCCACCACATCCCGAAGGTCAGGCCCGTCCCCGCGACCGCCACCAACACGGCGTCGGTCGTCCACCCGTGCTCGGCGACCACGGCGGACAGCGAGGCGACTGTTCCCACCACGCCCTCACCGAGCGCGATGATCGTCAGCAGGCCGTTGCGCTCGGCGATGTGGTGCGCATGCCACGGCGTTCCGTCCATTCGCTTCTCGACGAGCAACGGGCCGCTCACCTCGATGGCGATCATCACCGCGAACAGGACAAAGGTGACATCCACCGAACTGTTGACGACGGCGATGACGATCCATCCCACCTGCGCGACGGTGATGGTGGCCGCGTAGGTCAGACATGCCGCCTTGCGGGCCGGATCTTGCACCGCGGCCCGTAGCCACTGGATCACCATGGCCACCCGCATCACCACGTAGCCGCCGACCAGAACCCGGTTGTCGACGTGGGCGCCGGCGGCGATCGACGTGAACACCTGCGGAATCCCGAGCGCCAGCACCAGGACGCCCACCATCTGCAGCATCGTCGTCAGCCGGTACACCCAGTCGTCGGTGTCATAGGCCGAGGCGAACCAGCTGAAGTTGATCCACGCCCAACAGACGGAGAACGTGGCGAAGGTGAAGCTGATCAACCCGGCCTCGATGTGACCAGAGACCAGCGAGTGCGCAAATTGCGATGCTGCGACTCCGAAGGCGATGACAAAGGTCAGGTCGAAAAGCAACTCCAGCGGGGTGGCCACCCGATGCGGCTCATGCGGATCTCGTCCCGTCATCCGACGGAACCGGTGCGTCAGGACCGGGTGGTTCGAGTGGATTCCGGGTTCGGTCACGCGGATATTTTCCCCCGGTCTCGATTAGGTGTCCGCTTTGCACCGCACCCGTAAAGCGCGGGCGGCAGTCTGTACCATCGCCCCATGCCGCTGGTCATCGGCGCGACCGTCGCCGGATTCAACATTGTTCGGCAACTCGGGTACGAAGAGTTCGGTGAGCTCTACGTTGCCGAGCATCCGAGGCTTCCCCGCCAGCAGGTTCTGCACCTCATTCCCGCCGAGATGTCGGTCGACTTGGATTACCGCGAACGGTTCGACCAGGAATCCGATCAGGCGGCCACGCTGTGGCATCCGAGCATCGCCGGTCTCACCGACCGCGGTGAGTTCGAGGAGCGGCTGTGGATCTCGACCGAGTACATCGACGGCTCCGACGCCGCTGAAGTGCTGGGCGAAGACCATCCCGATGGCATGCCGCCGCGACTGGTGATCGAGATCGTGTCGGAGATCGCCGACGCGCTGGACTACGCGCACGACCGTGGTGTGCTGCACCGATATGTCAATCCGGGCAACATCCTGGTCAGCAAGTCGCCGGCGGACAGACGACGAATTGCCTTGACCGGCTTCGGAGTAGCGCGCCCAGAGGGCGCCCATAACACGCTGACCCGCGCCGGCATGTTCATCGGCAGCGCCGGCTACACCGCACCCGAGCAGTTGATGGGTGAGGAAATCGACGGCCGGGTCGATCAATACGCCTTGGCGGCCAGCGCTTTTCATCTGTTGACCGGTTCACCGCCGTTCGCGCATTTCAATCCCTCAGTGGTGGTCAGCAAGCACCTCAACGAAGCACCGCCCAGGCCCAGCGACGTCCGGCCGGACCTGACAGAATTCGACGCCATCTTCGCCCGCGCACTCGCGAAAGATCCCGTCGACAGATTCCGGCGGTGCCGCGACTTCGCCAAAGCACTCGAATCGACCAGCGGCAAACGCTCACACATCCGCGCCAGCTCCGAGGTCCGGGCGGCGTCCATCTTCCGCGAAGCCACCGAGAATGGCGCTTCCGCGGCCACAGCATTCGTCGCGACGCCGAAGACCGACGATCCCGCGCCGACCGAGGCCGTGACTCACGCCGCACCTGAAGCCACTGCCATTGCGCCGGCCGTCAAGTCAAATGGTCACTCCCACAGACACATCGACGATGTCACCACGACTATCGCTCCCCCGGTGGCCGAAGAGTTCGACGACGACGAGTTCGATGATGACGAAGCGGCCGAGGCGCGCAAACGCCGACTGCTGCACTCGGCGGCGATCGCCGGGGTGATCGCGGTCGTGTTGCTGGCATGGTTCGTCGGCGTCAAGGCGCTGCGGTCGGCCTCCCAACCCGACGACGCTCCAGCCAATGTCGAGACCACGTCCGCTGAACCGACCACACCGGCACCGGCGCTCATCGCGCCAACGCCGATCGTCGTCGCCCCGCCTGCCCCGCCACCGGTCGCTCCCCCACCGCCGGTAGCCACGACCGCGGCACCGAGAAAGACTGCGCCGACAACCACATCGCACCCGACCACCACGGCGCCGGCTCAGAGCACGGTGCCGCAGACAACCGTGGCGAAACCGGCCAAGCCGGCAACGACAACCCCGTCGGGGCCGAACGTTCTCGATACTCGGCCGGCGGTCGGCATGCCCTGTGGCGCGGAGGGTTCCGCGGCGGTATCCAACTCCGGCGGTCCGGTGACCTGCATCGGCACCCCGGGCGGGTTCGCCTGGGAGCCTCCCGGAGCACCACCGGCCGGCTGACCGGACCAGCTTCTCAGCGGTCGGCGGACAGCACCTCGATCAGTGCCTCGGCTACATCGCGAGCGCCGGTAGGAAGTGTTGTGAGGCTGTCCTGCAATAGCTTTCGGGCAGTTGGCCGATTGCCGGCAGCAACGAGTGAACGCAGCTGATCGAGCACATCGTTCCGGTCCTCGAGAGTGGACGCCAGCACGTCGATCAGTTCCCAGTCCCGGTACATCGCCAGCGAGCGTTCATAGAACGCGAAGCCGCTCACCGGCTCTCCTCGCATCGTTCCGTGATACCGATAGGGCCCTTCCATGTATTCGATCGGCAGGCCGTGGGCCGGTGCCGGAACCAGCGGTTCTCCGGTGAGGTCCAGTTCCAAGGCGGCGCTGCGCAGCCGATGCAGGTTGGGCATGAACCGATCCGGAGCGGGCGGCCGCACTAATGGTCGAATCGAGTTCGGCCATCGCACATAGGTGCTCACCGTCACCTCGACGTCTTCCGCGCACTCCGGCGCTTTCGACGGGTCGGGGTAACTCACCGTCGCACCCGAGAACGGTTGCAGTGCATTTCCATTCAGCCGGTCGAATTGGTGCCAGATGCTCATGTCGACGCCGTTGTCCAGGTTGATCGTGCGCCATTCGTGGGATCTCGCTCTGGGGTCTCCCCCGCTTCCGCCGCCACCGGCGTATTTGGGGAACCACTGCCGGTCGACGTGTCCCGCGTTGCCGCTGACCTCTTCGTACTGCTCACCCCATCGCAGCGTTCCGTTCATGACCATGCCGGTCTGAAAATACGAGTAGGTGTCGGGCTGGCCGAAGCAGGTGATCACGCCGTCGTAAGCGTTCGCGCCGACGGGTACCGGTGCACGTGTCGGCGTCACGTCCAAGTCCAGTTCCATGGACTGGCCGGCCTGATCGACGCCGCGCAAACTCACCCGGTAGCTATAGGGCCGCAGTTCCCCCTCGTCGTCGCGACAGGAGTTCCATGCCACCGGTCCGGCACCGCTCTCGTAACCGATGTCGAGGTAGCCGGTGGCCATCGTCATCTTCGGTTGCGCGCCCGGCTGCATGTTCTTGGGCGGCATGTCGTAATCGGTGTAAGTACCGTATTCGCCTGTATCGCAATCGAATAAAGCCATCGTATAGAAATCGGCGACCACGGTACCGCCCGGACGGTTCTTGTTGAAGATGGTCAGGTACGCGAACTTACGTCCCGTCTCGCCGGCCAGCTCGCCGGCGATGAACCAGGTGTCAGACTCCTGGTCAGCGTGCAGACCTTCGGCGGCCGGAAAATCCATTGCGCTGTCACCCGGCACCAAGCTAAACGGGAACGTGCGCCAGTCAGTGTTCATCTCACGCCTCGGGGGTTGGGATTGCGTCGTACTTGTCGGCGCCCAGGAACTCGCGCACCTTCTCGATGTGTTCGTGCGCACCCAATTCGAGCGTCTCGGCTGCCAGCCCGTAGTCGACGATCGCTATCGCCGCCTGGGCCAGGTGTTTGGAAAACGCCCGCTTGGTGGTCTGCAACGCGCGCGCGGGTTGTGCCGCGAGGCGTCCGGCAAGTTGCAGCGCCTCGTCCATCAACGTGTCCGGGCTGATGACGCGATTGGCCAAGCCCAGCTGTACCGCCAGCGCCGCCGGGATGCGCTCGCCGGTGTAGACGTACTCCTTGGCGCGGATCAGGCTGGTCATGTAGGGCCACAGCAATGCGCCGCCGTCGCCTGCGGTCAGACCGATCGACACGTGCGGATCGCACAGGTAGCTGCGCTCGGACATCAACACCAGGTCGCAACACAGCGCCAGCGATGCCCCCAGTCCGATGGCCGGGCCGTTGATCGCGGCCACCACCGGCAACCGGAAGTTGATCATGGCGTGCAGAATGTCCGACGCCTGCGCGGAGATCTCATATCGGTAGTCGAGCGAGCCGTGCTGCGCCTTGAGAAAGGCGAAATCGCCTCCGCCGCTGAAGGTTTTACCGGCGCCGGTCAGGATCACGCATCGGGCGCCCCGGTCGCGCTCCAAGTCGCGCCAGACGTCGAGCAGTCGATGGTGCAGAGCGGCGTTGACGACGTTCAGATCGTCGGGACGGTTGATCGTCACGATGCGGACAGCGCCGTCCGTCGTCACCAGAAGTTCGTCGCTCACGTCGCCTTCACAGTTCGTTCACGGCAGATGCCAGGCGGTCCGTCTTTTTTGCTATGTTAGCATCAATAGCGAAGTTGCCATCGCTTTTCAAAGGTCGTGCCCATGCCGGAAACCCGTGACCACCGTTGCTACGACCAGCTTTTCATCGGCGGCCGATGGCGCAAGCCATCCACCGATCAGCGCCTGACGGTCATCTCCCCGCACACCGAGAGTTCGATCGGTGACGTCCCCGCGGCTACTCCTGCGGACGTCGACGACGCGGTCGCGGCCGCCCGGCACGCCTTCGACCACGGCCCGTGGCCCCGGTTGGACCCGCAGGAACGCATGCGCAAGGTCGAGGAGCTGGCGAACATCTACGGCGGCCACCTCGACGAGATGGCCGACCTGATCACCGACGAGATGGGCTCGCCACGCAGCTTCAGCCGACTGGGCCAGGCGGCGGCGGCGGTCGCGATGATCCACCTAACCTTGGGGGTCGCCCGCGACTTCCCGTGGACCGAGCGGCGCCACGGCGTGCTCGGTGAAGTACACCTGCGCCGTGCCCCGGTCGGCGTGGTCGCCGCGATCGTGCCGTGGAACGTGCCGCAGTTCCTGATCATGCCGAAGCTGATACCCGCGCTGATCGCGGGCTGTCCCGTCATCGTGAAACCCGCGCCCGAAACTCCTTTGGACGCTTTGTGGTTGGCCGAGATGATCGAGCAGCTCGACCTGCCCGAAGGGGTGGTGTCGGTCCTTCCCGGCGGCACCGATGTGGGCGAGGCGCTGGTTCGCCATCCCGGCGTGGACAAAGTGTCGTTCACCGGGTCGAGCGGAGTCGGACGCCGCATCGCCACGCTGTGCGGCGAGCAGCTCAAGCGGGTGAGCCTGGAACTCGGCGGCAAGTCGGCGGCGATCATTCTCGACGACGCCGACATCGGCAAGACGGTCCGGGAATTGAAGTCGGCAAGCCTGATGAACAACGGGCAGGCCTGCGTGGCACAGACCCGCATTCTGGTCAGCGAGCAGCGCCACGACGAGGTCGTCGACGCGCTGGCCGAGATGATGTCGGGGCTGCAGGTCGGCGACCCGACCGATGAGGCCACCGACGTCGGACCTCTGGTCGCACAACGCCAGCAAGCCCGGGTCCAGGACTACATCCGATCCGGTGTCAAAGAGGGTGCCCGGATGATCCTCGGCGGCGAGGACGCGCCGCACGACCAGGGTTGGTACGTCCGCCCGACGTTGTTCACCGACGTCACCAACGACATGCGGATCGCCCGCGAGGAGATCTTCGGCCCAGTGCTCAGTGTGCTGAAATACCGCGACGAGGCCGAAGCCGTCCGGATCGCCAACGACAGCGACTACGGTCTGGCCGGATCGGTATGGACGTCCGACATCGGTCACGGCCTCGAGGTGGCCGCAAGCGTGCGGGCCGGCACCTACGGCATCAACATGTACACGCTCGACATCGGCAGCCCATTCGGCGGTTTCAAGCAGTCGGGCATCGGCCGCGAGTTCGGCCCCGAGGGCTTGCATGAGTATGTCGAGCTGCAATCGGTGATCAGCAAAGGCGCAATGCCACCGCTGTCCGATTAGAGCTTCGTTGAGTCGGAGTGTCGCGGTCGCGGAAGTCAGTCGGTCAGCTGCAGTGTGAGCTCGACCGGACTGCACAGTTCGCCGCGCTGATTGGTGACGTCGACCTTCAGGTCGACCAGGCCCGGCGCAGGTTTGGCGATCACGCGGCCGCGGCCCACCATCGTGTCGCCGGCGTAGATCGATCCGGCGAGCCTCATCTTTCGGCGCACTACCCGGCTCTGCGGGCCGGCCCAGTCGGTGGCTATGCGGTCGGCGAACCCGGCGATGTGCATGGTGTTGACGAAAATGCCGGGATGGCCTTGCTTTTCGGCGTAATACGGGTCGAAGTGGACCGGGGTGTAGTCCCAGGTGGACCCGGAGTTCATCACCACCCGCTGGTAGCTGATCTCGTCGCGCACTTCGGGTAAGTCCGTTGGGACGGTGATCTGGTCCCAGTTCACAATCACGACGCCGCTGCCGGGGTGAAGCGGAACAGCGTGTTCCGGTTGGTCGCCACGACCGCCCCGTCCTGACGGGTGAAGGTGTCCGAGGTCTCGATGAAATGGCCGACGCCGAGCCTGGATTGCTTCTCCGGTGACACCGACAGCACGTGTTCGACGATGGTGAGCCGGTCGCCGTCGAGGATGGGTAACGGGAATTCCGCTTCGTTGGCGGCGTTCACGATTGTCGTGCCGGGCAGCGGTACCCGGAGCGCGATCGCGGCGACCGGCGGCCGTCCGCCCGGCTCCCACGGCAGCGGAACCAGCCAGCCCATCAGCAGCGCCGGCGGTGCCAGCAGCCCTCCCCAGGTCTTCGTCGCAAAGTCAGCGTCCCAGTATGACGGGTTGCCGTCTTGCACTGTGGCAGCGAACATCTGGATCCGCGCCGCGCTGACCACGGTTCCTGCGAGCCGCGGCTCGGAGGCCACTCCGACCATCCGCAACGCGTCCTCGTAGGTACCGAACGCCAGCTTGTAGCTGATGGGAGTCGACGTCACGCCGAGACCGGCACCGAATCCCATTGCAGTTCCCGGGAAGTGAAGTACCAGCCGCCGCGCTCGTAGATGAGTTGATCGCGGTAGCTTCCGGTGGCACGCAGCGTGGAGCCGCCGTCACCGTTCGCCGCGTAGAGCAACGCCACGCATCGTTGCGTCGCATTGACACCGTCCACCGTGATCTCGTGGTCGACGGTGACCAGGCGGCCGCCACCGCCGTCGAACGCCTCCCGCAGATCCGTGAATTCCGCACCGTCGCGGGTGAATCGGGCACCTGAGTGGCGGAACGTCGCGATCCACGCGTTGCGGTCGCCTTCGGAGAAGTGTCTGTTGTGCCGCGCCGTCAAGTTCAAGATTGCGTCGCGGCTCACCGAGCCGTCGAGGACGTACTGCTGCTGATAGGTCATGGCCATGTGTTGTTCTCCCTGTCTAACGACTGACGATGTATCCGTGGCTTTCGCGGTCCCAGGCCGCGGGTCCAACACCTTGAGCGCGAAGCATGTCCTTGCGGATCCGCCCGATCACGGTCTTGGGAAGCTCGCTGAGGATCTCCACATACCGCGGTATGCAGAAGTACGGCATCCGGGCACCGCAGAAGTCCAGCAGCTCAATGTAATCCAGCACCGCGCCGGGTTGCACGGTGACGAACAGCAGGATGTCGTCCTCGCCCAGGTCGCTGGGCACACCGACCACTGCGGCTTCGAGCACGGCCGGATGCCGCATCACCACGGTCTCGACTTCGACCGACGAAATATTCTCTCCGCGGCGGCGCAGCGAGTCTTTCACCCGGTCCACGTAGGTCAGGTTCTGATCGCTGTCGAGCACGCCGAGATCACCGGTGCGAAACCAGCGCGGGTGCCGGACAAGTCCTTCGCCCGAGGCGTTCAGGTAGCCCTCGCTCATCACGTGTGGGTGCCTGGGGCGGCAGGCGATCTCGCCGACCGTGCCGTCGGGGACCGGCGCGCCGTCCGGGTCGACGGTGCGAACTTCGAAGTTGGGGTTGGGCCGGCCCGACGTTCCGGGCACCCCGTCGTCGGCAACGCCTTTGACGGCGATCGGGAATGCTTCGGTCAGTCCGTACATGGTGACGATCCGGCAGTCGTAGCGCTTTTCGATGTCGCGGTATATCCCGGCGGCGATCGGCGCCGCGGAGATGAACCGCAGCGGCAACTGCGCGTCACGGGAATCCGGCGGCTGATTCACCAGCATCGAGACCATCGCGCCGGCGCCGACGAACCCCACGGCACCGCAGGCCCGGATCTCGTCCCACACCGAGGCCGGGTGAAAACCCGATGCCAACACCGTTGTGCCACCGACCAGCATCGGCGCCAGAACCGCCGGTGCGGCGCTGAGGTGAAACAGCGGCATTGCTGTCCACAGCGCCTCACCGGCCCCGAAATCCCAGGCCGCAGCGGCGGTAGCGGCGGTGGTGAACAGGTAATGCCAGGTGGTCGCAACGGCTTTCGAGGCCCCGGTGGTGCCGGACGTGAAGAACAACGACCCGATGTCATCGACCCGGCCGGCGTGCTCGGCGACTGCCGCAGCGTCGTCATCCAGCGAATTGTCTTCGACCACAATGCTGGTCAGCCCGGGCACTTGGTCGGCCAGCTCGGCAACCCGCGACCGGCGCTCGGCGTCGGTGACGATCACCTTCGCCCGCGACAAGCGAAGCGCGTGCAAGAGGAAGTCGCCTTTGTTGGCCGTGTTCACGGCCGCGGCCACCGCGCCGATGCGACCCGCGCCCAGCCAGAAGTAGACCCATTGCGGGCAGGTGCCGGCAAACAGCGCGACTCCGTCACCTGGCCCAATACCCAGGTCCAACAGAACATGAGCGGCAGCACAGGACCGCCGGCGCATCTGTTCGAACGTCACGTCGACGCCGTCGATCGACATCATCACCCGGTCGGGACACTGCTCGGCGCGTCGATCGAGGACGGCCGTGACACTGAACTGCTCGACGCCGAAATCAGCTGGCCCGATGGGCTTTCCGTCGCATGCGGCCGTCCGAACCGGCACGCGGGACATCAGGCTCCTGCAGCAGCCGGGTCCGGATCACCGTTGGCGGTGTAGCCGAAGTCGTCGCGCGCCGCCTCTTCGCCCGGGTAGAAGCGGTGCGCCCAGCGCCGCAGTGCCGCGTAGTCGTGCGCCTCTTCCGGTGCCAGGTTCGGCTTCTCCAGGTATTTCATGTTCTCCCAGGTGAAGAAGTCCTGCTTGATGACCTCTTGCTGCAGCGCCAGGAACTTTGCGGCGCGACCGGTGGGCACGTCATCGGAGTCGCCGGGCTCGCGAACGGACGCCTGGGTATAGAAGTAGTCGGTGTAGTCCTCGTCGACCGGAGTCTGTCCGGTCACCTCGATGGTCTCCACCAAGTCACTGGGGAACCGCACGATGCCCAGGCCCAGCGAGTAGTTGTCGTACACGATCTTGGCGTCGACCGGGCCGTTGGG